>NZ_JAVRBF010000120.1:0-9619 GCF_032436805.1 Streptomyces sp. P17
TCAGAATGGTCAGAAGATCACGGAGTGGGTCACTTTTGATCCGCCGTTCGTGAGCCAGTTTTCAGGCGTCGCCGACAGGCCTGCACTGTCGAGCAGGGTGGCGACAGTTGGTGCGATGAGGCCGGTCAGGTTGTCGGCCTGGATTCCCGCGCGGGCGCTGGCGCCGTCGTAGGCCAGGCTGAGCTGCCGGGCCAGCAGGTCGGGATCACTTGCCCCACCCCGTTTCGCCTCGGCACGGAAGAAGGCTGTCAGACTGCCCTTGACTCGACGGGCCACCTGGCTCGCGGGATGGCTCTGGTCCTTGAGCTCGATCTGCACGGCAAGGTAGTGACAGCCCCGGAATTCCGGCGCGCCCGCCTGCAACTCCATCTGCTCGAAGACGTGCAGGATCCGCTCGCGCGGCGGGCGGTCGTCGTCCGCCGCGGGCAGGAGCTGTGCCGCAAAGGCCAAGGCGCGCCCCTCCAGGGCAGCCGCCAGCAGTTCGTCCTTGCTCGAGAAGAGCTGGTACATGGAACGCTTCGACACTCCAGCCGCCTTGCACAGCGCATCGACGCCGATCCCGACACCGTGTTGGTAGGTGAGCGTGGCCGCTGCCTCCAGCAGCCGCTCTCGGGGAGTTGCCTTTGCCTGGGCTGTCATACTGCGAGATCAACTCGATTCCAGCACGAAGAAAACCGATCGGCTTCCGAAGGGGTTGTCCCGGTACCGGCCAGCACCGGTTGCGCGGCCGAACCGACACCCGAGCCAGCGCGGAGCGCTCGGCGCCGACTTCCGAAGAGCCTTCGCCGAGCGCTCGCGGTGTGCGTGCCTCCCGTCCCCACGGGGCGCCGCACACGGGGGACCACTCCGCACAAATGGCCCCGTCCGGGATGATCTATGAGCGCGTTCCGGGCTCTACTCCGCAGCGGTGTGGAGAAGTTCGATGTCGAAGCTCTCGGTGGCACCGCTCGCGACAACCAGAGTGGACGCCACGGGCGCGTAGCCGCTGGCGATCAGCGAGTACTCGCCCGCGGCCAGGTCGGTGAACGCGTAGCCGCCGTCCGCGCCCGTGGTGGTCGTCCGCACCACGTTCCCGGCGGTGTCCACCAGCGTCAGCCGCGCGGCCGCGAGCGGCTGCCGGTCGGACTTGGCCCGTACGGTCCCCTGGACCTCGAGTCCGGCGCGGCCGGCGGTCGGGGCGAGCGCGATGTCGTACGCCAGCGGTCCCGCGCCCGCGGTTACGGTGCCCGCCTGCGGCTGGTGGCCGTCGGCCGCGGTGATCAGGACGTACGAGCCGTCTGCCGGGGCATCCAACGCATACGAGCCGTCGCCGTGCGACACGGTCCGGCCCAGTTGGCGGCCGCTCGGCGAGACGAGGGCCAGCGTCGCGCGGGCCACCGGCTTCCCCTCGCTGTCGCGCACGCGGCCGTGGAACCCGGGGCCTGCCGGGGCGGCGATCTTCGCGTGCTTATGCTCCGTCTCGGCGGGGATGCGGTGCAGCCCCTTGCGGTCGTACCACCCCAGCACGCCGAAGCCGAACAGCGCGGCCGCCGCGAGGCCGGCAGCCATCATGACCCAGCCCCGGGTCAGACCGGCGTCACCCTGGGCGTCAAAGTAGAGGATCGAGCGGATGCCTCCGCCAATCTGCCGCAGCGGCTCGAACTCCGCGAGGAAGCGGTAGAAGCCGGGCAGCGCCTGTATCGGAACGGTGGCGTTGGCCGTTGGCACCGCCATCGCGATGAAGACCAGCGTGACCAGCAGCATCCCAGGCGTACCGAAGACAGCGAGCAGAGTCAGGGCCCCGATCCCGACGACGGCGACAGCAGCTACGGAGTACAGCCACAGCAACGACAGATGGGAGGCGTCCATGCCCATGAGGCCGACCGCGCCCACCATGACCAGGGTGCCCATCAGCAGGGACAGGGCGGCCATGAGGGTGCTGCTGACGGCAAGGGTCTGCACCCGGGTAGCCCGGATCAGCGGACGGTGCCGACGCAGCGGTCCCATGTCGTTGTGGGTGTAGCCGAGGGCGTGGTCGACCTGGCCGCTGATGACGTTGGCGGAGAGCATGCCGCAGACCACCAGGGCGAGGGCGTAGTAGAACGCCGTCAGGCCCAGACCGCTGTGCGAGTCGAGCGGATGTCCGTCCTTCACGGTGACGGCGGCGGGATCGGCCAGCAGGACCCGCGCCGCGGCCGGCAGTTTGGCTTGCTCGGCTTCCGTCTGGGCGGTCAGCCCCTTGCCCACCTGGAGCGAGGCGGTCTCGGCCGCCGTCGTCGTCGCCTGCCGGGCCAAGGTGGAGCCCAGGCTGCCGGCGGACTGGTTGGTCAACACCGTCAGCTGCGGGCGTACCGGATTCGTGGTGGCCGCTGTCTTGGTCAGCGCGGTGACGGAGGAGGTGAAATTGTCAGGTACGACGAGTGCGCCGTACAGCTTGCCCTTGCCGAGCTCCACCTTCAGTTGCTTCTGGTCCATCACCTTCCAGTCGATCTTGCCTCCGCTCGCGTCGGACTTCTTGATCGACTCAGCGATCTGCGCCCCCAGGTTGACCTGCTTGCCTCCGAGGTCGGCCCCCTTGTCGGAGTTGACCAGACCGACGGGCAGGTTCTTCGTATGGCCGACCGGGTCGATGTTGGCGCCGACATAGAAAACGGCGAACAGCAGGGCAAGGACACCCGTGATGACGCCGCTGGCTATCCACAGCGGCCTGGCACGCAGCACGCGGTAGGGGTGATTTCCATTCATTGTTTACTCCGGTCTGGACAGCACGGCTGCATCAGGAGGAGGCGACCGGACGGCACCATTGCAGGCTGGGAGCCCTTGGACGTTCCCCCATCGGCCCGCACCCGTATGCCGGGCCGAGGGAGTTCGCAAGTAAGCAGTTCGGTACGGCAGTCGACGAGGCTGCGTCGCTGGAGAAAAGGGAGTGTGGCCCTTCGCGTCACACCCAGCCGCCCTGCGGATTACGCGCGGAACCGTGCTTCGACACGGGTCAGGCCCTGGCGGCGGAAGCCGCCGGTCATCGAAGGAAGAAGTTGAGAAGAGCGTCGGTGCGCTTGCTGAAGGGGGCGTACAGGAGGCGGGCGGCGTTGAAGCGGCCTTGCACGTAGATGCCCTTGGCATGGCTGAGCGTCCGGAAGCCCTCGATCCCGTGGTACTGGCCCATGCCGCTCGCGCCGACGCCGCCGAAGGGAAGGTCGTCCTGCCCGACGTGCATGATGGTGCCGTTGACGGTGACGTTGCCGGAGGTCGTGCGGTCGAGGACCTTGCGCCGGTCCGCGTCGTTGCTGCCGAAGTAGTAGAGCGCGAGCGGGCGTGGCCGTGCGTTGACGTAGTCGATGGCCTCGTCGATGTCGCGGTACGGGAAGATCGGGAGGATGGGGCCGAAGATCTCCTCGTGGGCGATCCGCATGTCGTCGGTGACGCCGAGCACGACGGTCGGTGCGAGGGTGTGCGGGCGGTGGGCGGCCTCGCCCGGCCGGTGACCGACCTCGATGATCCGTGCCCCGTGGTTACGGGCGTCGTCGATCAGGTCGGTGAGGATCGCGTACTGCTTGTCGTTGACGATCGAGGTGTAGTCCTTGCTGTTCGGACCGTCGGGGTAGGCGGTCTTCACGAGTCGGTCGTAGCGGTCGATGAAGGCGTCGACCTCGGACTCGTGGACCAGGGCGTAGTCGGGGGCTATGCAGGTCTGCCCGCCGCTGAGGAGTTTGCCGAAGACGATGTCGGACACGGTCCGGTCGGTTACATGTCCCTTGGCGACGATGGTCGGAGACTTGCCGCCCAGTTCCAGCGTGACGGGGACGAGATTCTCGCTCGCCGCCTTCATGACGGCTCGTCCGACCTCGGTGCTTCCGGTGAAGACGAGATGATCGAAGGGCAGGGCGGAGAACGCGGCACCGTCGCCGCTGACGATCGTGACCTGCTCCTGCGGGAAGAGCTCGCTCAGCATCGACGCGAGCACGGTATTCGTCGCCGGGGTGAACTTCGACGGTTTGAGCATGACGCGGTTGCCGGCGGCGATCGCGGTGACGACCGGCATCAGCGACAGGTTGACGGGATAGTTCCACGGTGAGATGACCCCGACCACGCCGAGCGGCTGGTATTCGATGCGGTTGGTGCCCAACCGCATGGGCCAGGCGGTGTGCCGGCCGGCCGGGCGCATGAACCGGCGGAGATGGTGCTTCAGGTAGTCGATGCCCTGGACGACGCCGCCGAGCTCCATCATCGCGGTCTCGTGTCGCGAGCGGTTTCCGAAGTCGGTGCTGATGGCCTCCTCGATGGCGCTGCGGCGGGCGATCAGTGCCGCCTTGAGCCTGCTCAGATCGTTGCGCCGCGCCGCCAGGGAGGGCGCTCCGTCGCGGAGGTAGGCGGCGCGCTGGACGGCGAGGATGTGGCCGAAGCGCTCGGCGTCCGTGGACTGCGGGGTGACTTCTGTGATGGTCATGATGGTGTGTCCTTTGCTGCGGGTGGGGGCGACCGGAAGGCAGTGCCGACTGACGGTGGGCCTGTGCTGCTGGTGGGGCGACAGTGGAGAAGGTGCCGGCTAGCGGCGGGCCATGCGGCCCATGAACCGGACGGTCTGGCGGCGCGGCAGGATCTTGCTGGCGAGGGCGAGCGGGCGGCCGTTGGTGATCACCGACGGGGGCGCGGAGCGGCGGTCGAGCGTGTCCAGGGCCATCTTGACGACGTCGGCGGGGGTGGCTCGCTTCGTGCCGTAGTCGGCCTGCTGGCTGCCGGCGACGTCGTAGAACTCAGTTTTCGTGGCGCCGGGGCACAGGGCGAGGACGCGGAGGCCGGTGTCGTGGGTCTCCTCCCACAGTGATTCGGTGAAGCTGAGGACGAAGGCCTTGGTGGCGCCGTAGACGCTCAGGTACGGGGTCGGCTGGAAGCCCAGCAGGCTCGCGACGTTGATCAGGATGCCGGTGTCGGCGGAGGCCAGCGGGCCGATGTAGGCGCGGCTGAGGTCGACCAGCGCGCTGACGTTCAGCGCGATCATGCTCTGCAGGCGGTCCGGGTCCTCGTCGGCGAGAGCGTCATGGGTGGCGAAGCCGGCGTTGTTGACCAGTCCGGTGGCGTAGATGCCGCGGGACTCGAGTTCGGCGCGCAGGGTGCGGCCGGCGTCGGGCTGTCCGAGGTCGCGGGCGACGACGTGCACCGTGACGCCGTGGGCGCGGGTGAGGTCGTCGGCCAGGTCCTTGAGCCGGTCCGCGCGGCGGGCGACGAGGACGAGATCCGCGCCGCGACGGGCCAACTGGCGTGCGAATTCCGCGCCGAGCCCGGAGCTGGCTCCGGTGACGATGACGGTCTGGCGGCGATAGTCAATTTTGCTCATGGCTGCACTCTACGCACACACTTGCACTGAGTGCAAGTTGCTGCGCCTGGCGAAGATATGTACCATCGGTGCATGCCCCAGAAACCGACACCTCTTCGGGAACAGACCCGCTCGGTGGTCCGCGCGCTCCTCGCCAAGACCGCCCTCGAACTGTTCGCCGCCAAGGGGTACGACGACACGACCCTCGACGAGATCGCCGCCGCGGCCGGTGTCTCCAAGCGGACCCTGTTCAACTACTTCCGCAGCAAGGAAGACCTCGCCCTTAACGGCCTGTCCGAGCAGGGGGAATTGATAGCCGCGCGGCTCGCCGAGCGCCCGGCCGACGAGGACGTCTGGGCGTCGCTGCGTGCGGCGTTCCAGGTGCTCGAGGAGATCGACCTCACCGCCGAGCGCCGGCTCGAGATGATCACGCTGCTGTTCGGCAACGAATCCCTGCGCGCCGGCCACGCCGAGAAGCAGGCCCGCTGGCAGGACCTGTTCGCACCGCTGATCGAGCCGCGACTGCCCGACTCCGACCGCCGCGCCCTGCAGGCCCGCGCGATCGCCGCCGCGGCGATCACCTGCCTCCAGGCAGCCACAGAAGAGTGGATGCGCCTGGACGGACAGGTCAACCAGTTCGACCTCTACGACACCGCCGTACAGGCCATTCGCCGCCCCGCCCCGCAACCAGAGAAGACCACGACATGAGCAAGCGCCTGCCCCCCGCCGACCTGCCGAACATGGCCGCCGCCCTGCGCGCCGAACGCGCCGAGATACTGAACTTCACCAGCAGCCTCACCGACGACGAATGGACCGCGCCCAGTGCCGCGGCCGGATGGCGCGTCGCCGACGTCGTCGCCCACATCGGCGCGACGGCAGGCAGCTTCTACACACCCGCCGGAATGAGCAAGCTCTTCGCCTCCAGCCTCGAACAGGGCGCCGAGAAGCCCGTCGACCGGCGGCGCGACTGGAGCCGCGCCAAGGTGATGGCCGAGTACCAGCGTGCCAGCCGGAGAGCCACCACCCTCCTGGACGTGGTCCGACGCACACCCGCCGCCCGCGTGCGGGTTCCGCTGGCCGAAATCGGCCGCTACCCCCTGGCCCTGATGATCGGCGGTGCGCTCGTCTTCGACCACCACACCCACCTGCGCCACGACATCGCCCCCGCACTCGGCCGGCCCGCACCGCCCACCGACGCGGACCGCATGCGCGCGGTCCTGACGTGGATGATCGCCGTATTGAGCAATCAGGTCGCCAAGGCGCCGGTCGCCGGGCTCGACGCCCGCGTCGCACTGACCCTAACCGGCCCCGGCGGCGGGACCTGGTGGTTCGACGAGGCGGGCGGCCTGGCTCCGTCCGACGGCAAGGTCGCTGCGCACATCACCGCCCCCGCGCTGACCTTCCCCGACTGGGGCACCCAGCGCTCGTCCTGGCGCGACAGCGACGTGACACTCACCGGCGACACCGAGCTCGCCACCCTCTTCCTCGACACCGTCAACGTCATCTGACCGCGGCACGGGAAACCCGCCTCCCAGGCAGCCCCGGACCGCATGTCCGCCACCTCTGGCGGCGGCGAGTTCCGGCCGGGGCGCCTCGGCCTCGAACACACTCCCCTCGCTCCGGACGTGGTGGCCGAGTCGGAAGTTGATACCGCGTGGGAGCACGGGCGATTTCGTCACGGCGCGCGGTATCTCCAACCGAAACCTGGCCTACGGCCCGCGCCGCACGGACCTAGTGGCGAGCGTCGCGCCGAGCGGCGAGCGCCTGGCGGACTTCGGCGCCAGCCGTGCAGCGGCTTCCGCATCCGACGTGGAGTTCACCCTGGTCCATCACGCCGGATAACGATGGCCCCTCGCCGAGCCGGAGGTCGATGACCTGAGCCGGGCCGCTCGCCCAACGGGGCCGGGGCGATTAGGACCTGCTCCTGTTCGTCGCGGGCGCGCTGCCCAGCGGCAAGGTCGTCGTTGTTGCGTCCGGGCGCTGACTCCCCACTGACTGATCCTCGAAGGAGGCGACCACGATCATCCCCGATGACGATCCGTCCTGCTCGCTGACCGTAGCGAACGGACCCGTTCGACGAGCAGTCGCCTGCCGTGAACGGTCAGCCGGGCATTACGGTGGGACACGAAGACCTCCGTGCGGTGCAGTCCTAGACAGCTCCACCACACCGGAGGTCTTCGCCATGATCAAGCCCGGCCAGTGTTAACAACGCTCGTGATCAATACACCTAGAGCGTGGCCAGAACTGCGCTGGCAGACGAGTCGAGCTGTACGCCGGATTTTGTCACCCGGTCGCCTCGCAGCGGCCGGGGAGACGGCCATCCATCTAGGACCAACGTTGCCGTTGGCCTCATGCGGTCTACCCGCGGACTCGGGCGGGCAGCCCTCGAACGTCCGCGCAGAGCGCGCCTTTTACAGCGGCTCCTTTTGACCTTGCTCCGGGTGGGGTTTACCTAGCTGCCCAGGTCACCCTGGGCACTGGTGGTCTCTTACACCACCGTTTCACCCTTACCGAGGACCGAAGTCCCCGGCGGTTTGTTTTCTGTGGCACTGTCCCGCGGGTCACCCCGGGTGGCCGTTAGCCACCACCCTGCCCTATGGAGTCCGGACGTTCCTCGGGAAGCCCCTGGGGGCTCCACGCGGCCGTCCGCCCGGCTCGTCTGCCGTGTCGACCATGGTAGCCGACCCGGCGGAGCTCCCGGTTTTTTGATCAACGGCCGATGCGCGGATCCGGCGGCTCGTCGATCTTTGTTCCAACCGCAAGTTCCTTGGTGGCGTAGTCAAGCCACAGCTCTCCAGTCAGCCTGCCTCTCGTGCCCAGTTGGCGTTCTGCGGACACCGCCCACTCGCGAACGCGAGCCTCATCCAGCAGCCCGTCCGGGCCGAGCAGGTCGTCGCGCCCGGCTTGGTCGAGCCGGTAGGAAGCGGTCACCCGGTCCGGGACTCGTCCGCTTCCGCCGATGGCTGTCCCCCGTTGCTGGGCCCAGGCTCGAGCGGCGTGGGTCTCGGCCTTGCAGACGGCTGGCCGCGGACGCTGTCTGGCCTGTTGGGCCAGGCAGCCGCAGCTACGGGTGTTTCCGGAAGTGACCTGGGACTGGGCAGCGGTGAAGATCTCGGGACTTCGGCATGCGCACTGGTAGTCGCGGATGATCTCGTTTGGGTTTTCCGGGTTCCGGTAGGGATCGGAAATGGGTGAGAGCAGGCTGTCTGCGTACGGGGCCGTTGGTGCGAGGCGGCGCGGTGTCGACGGGCCCGCCTTCTTCGGCTTTCGGCGCGGAGGACGCAGCTCGCCCCATACCGCGGTGATGTAGGCATCAGCAGCGGCCTGGTGCCGGGCCGTGCCACCGTTGAGGTACGCGTCCAGGCCCGGCACGGCCCCGGGGAAGCGCGCCGAGAGGGCCGAGGCCACTGCGCTGGCCTGCTGGTGGGCCGTGGCCCGTTCAGGTACCGCCACGACCAGAGCGTGGGGTGCCAACATCTGCGGCAGATCGCCACTTCTCACGTGAATGAGCAGGTCCAGGAGCCCCGCTTCAACCAGCACGCGGCTCTTTTCTTTCTCGTACTGGCGGCGGTCTCGCTGTCTGTCGGAGTGGTGGAATGCGCCGTCGTATTCGAGGCCTACACGGATCCCGTGAGGCATATGGAAGACGGCGTCGACCTCGACGTCCTTGTAGCGCCAGTGGGCCGGCTTGTGCTCGGGCGGAATGGCGAGACGGTGCGAGGCGAAGTCGGGCACACCGTCCGGCAGCCGTGGATCCCGGCTCCCCGGCGGTACAAGGGAGACGAGTCCCGCGAGTTCAGCAACCAGCCGGACCTGCTCCTTCGATATCCCAGAAGTCGAGCACCTGCCGCAGCCGGTTCCCTGGACACGGTTGAGGACGGTGGCTTCCCAGCCGTGGCCGTGACGGCATCGCCAAGGCAAGGTCACGTACGTACCCACGCTGTCCGCTTCGGCAGCATGTTTCCGCGAAATGTTGTGCTGGCTCGTAGGCAGCCGACGCGGGTCAAGGTCCGGAGCATCCAGCTCGTCCGCGATTTCCGGGAACCAGGTGAACAGCGAGTTCGTGTCGTCGATCACGTACCCCGCACACACCCGACAGCCGTCCCCCTGAATTGCTCGCTCTTTGACCACCGCTTCGAAACGGTGCTCAACTAGCTGCCACACTCCGGTACTTGGATCGACCGCCCATGTCCGGCAGATCCACGGCACCCTCTCGTGTGAAGCGTGAGTGATGTCGCTCGCCGGGCGTCGGGTGTGTCAATTTAACGGCTGATCTTGGTTGTTGAGGTGTCAGTTGTTGCTCGGGGTCAGGCGGCCTTCGAAGGC
>NZ_JAVRBF010000121.1:0-9543 GCF_032436805.1 Streptomyces sp. P17
TGCTCCTGCTCAACGACGGTGTCGGTCATCTCTGGCGTCTCCTTGATCATCAGATCCGCCGTTGATTAGACACTCCCCGCAGGTCAACGCGTCACATGACTACCGGACACGGACACGAGTCACGGCTGTAGTACCGGGTGGCGCATCGTGATTTCGAGGCGCCCGACGCTCACGGTGGGAATGGTCAGCGGTTGATGGACTGGATCTCCTGGACTGTGACGGCCTGGTCGCTGCCGAAGGTGCCGTTGGGGAGGTCGCCGCCGGCGCCGCCGGTTCCTGTCCAGGTGATTTCCCACGTGATCGTGGCCTGGAGGTTGAAGGTGCCGTCGCCGGAGGAGCGGAGGCTGCCGGGACTCGTACCCCGTGGAGTGGATGCGGGTCGGGCCTACGTCGATGCCGAGCGTCGCCAGGTACGCGGCCCGGCGGCGTTCTCGTTGGCGGCGGTGTTCGTCGGTGTCCAGGAAGGTCATCAGGGCGTCGAGACGCTCATCGAGGAGGTGGTCCTTGGCCTCGTCCGCCTTGTCGTCGCCGTACTCGATGGACTCCGGAAGGCTGAGGAGGAGGTCCAGACTGTCCAGCCGTAGGCCGTGGTTGACGACTTCGATGTCGCCGTAGAGCGGGTCGGTGCAGCCATCCGCATCGCCCACGCCTCCCCGGGGCTGGCCTCGCTCTGCTTGGTCCGGGCCGGAGTGTCCTCCTGCTGACTCGTTGTGCGGGTGGTGAAGTTCTGTACCCCCTGTGAGCTTCGGGAGAGGGGAGCGGGGTGGTTCTTCAGCTCGATTGCCTTTCCCTTTACGATGGCGTTGCGTGTTGGAGGGGATCGACTGTGTCCCGGTTCAGGGCCTTCCGGTCGACAGGGGAAACGGGAGGCGTCAGGCGTATGAGTGGGGTCACATTCGAGCTGCAGCGAGCGCCATCCGTCAAAGGGGCCCGGGGTGAGGTTCTGTCGTGGGCCGGGGACGTCGGTGGGCTCGGCCGTATCGAGCTCGCCTTTCCGACTGAGCACAGTGACTATCCGTCGGAGTACCGCGAGGTCGCGGTGAGCGGGGAGAGCTTCCCGCTCGTCACCTACCTCGGACTGGGCTTTCTGCAGCGGCCTCTACTCGCCAGAGGGGAACTGCAGGTCGACTGGGATCCGGCCGACCTATCCAGGAACGTGTGGTTGCCCGGCCGGAACCTGCGCGCTCTGCGGATCCGGGTCAAGGGGCGTGAATACTCGTATGCCCAGTGGGGCGGCAGGCGTGATCATGAACTGAAGCGTCCCGGAGTCGGCGTACGCATGAGGCGTTCCAGCTGGACGAAGCCGCGCACCATCTCGGGGAGGTGTCTGGGTGAGGCCGATGCGCTCGACGTCAGCATCGCGCTTGTCCTTGAGGGTGTGTACACCTGGAACCTTTCGACCTTCGGCGCAGTCGTATCATTGCCCGGCCGTTTCGTAAACCGGTTCGATTCACTTTGATCTGAGGGGGAAACTCAGAAATGCCTTCCATCGACGTAGCCCGACGCCGTATCCGGCTCTCCGACTCCCATGTCAGTGTGCTGGGACTTCTCGTCGAGGAAGGGGGGATTCCCGACGAACTAGCACAGGCACGAGGCCAGTTGCGGGCGGTGGGGATTCTTGAGGCCGAGGACAAGATCTCGGGTGAGCTCTATCCCCTGGTCTCCACGCTTATGGAGCCGCGAATCATCGCACGGGTGGAGGTGAACGGGCCGCAGGGCACCACTCAGAACGGTGCAGTCGTCGGCGACGACTTCATCTTCACGCACGAGAACTGGCCCGGAGAGGCGGAGTCGGAGTATGCGCCCGTGGAGCCCGAGTTCTTGGTCTGGGCCCTTGCCAGGATGGTGGATCTGCACCGGGACTTCACCGACGAGGCCGACTCGGGCGAGGTGATCGTTTCGACCATGGGTGCGTTCGATGCCGTGGCCGCCAGGATGGAGGCAGCGCAGCCCGAGGAGGCCGTGGCCGAGGGGACGGGTGCTCCGGCTCGGTTGGCCGAGGTGCTGTCCCAGCTGAACTGCATGTGGCGCATCACGGTGGCCTGGCAGGGGGCGCATGCACCGGGGAACGGGCTGGCCGTATCGGCGCTCGCGGTCTGGGACTGCGGGCTTGAGGGGTACTGGCTGCGGGAGTTGCCTGCGGAGCCGGTGGCCGAGGGACAGGTGGACAACAGCAGCGATTTGAGGCTGCGGCGCACCTCGGCCAAGGAACTCTGGCAGCTGATCACTGATCTGCTCCCGGACGGGGCGCGACTCGCCTCTGCACCGCAGCCCCAGCCTGCCTCCTGAGGCCGTTCGCGTATGCCGGCGGCGGTCTGACAGGCGGCACTGTCCTGTCGCTGTCTTCCGGCACCAGTCCTTGTACACGGCGCTGCACATGATGACGGGGAAAGAATGAGCGACAGTTCCAAGCGCATGGCCAATCCGGAGGACGTGGAGCACTTGGCCAAGCTGTTCGACGGCAAGGGCCATATGCGGGACAAACTGGACGAGGCCTTCACTCGGGCGTCCCGGTTGGGTGTGACCGACAAGCTTGCCGCCCTCAAGCCCATGCGGAACTGGACCGACGACACGGCGGTCGACCTTCGCAGGCGTGCGGCCATTCTGCGGGCCGACAAGGGTGACCCCAAGGCCGCCGCGCTGTATGCGGGGTTCACGCCGGAGGAGTTGAAGGGCGCGAACCTTCCGCCCGACGCCATGCTGATCGCGAACGCCTCCGTCGCGAACGGCGACAAGTTCGACACCAAGTGGCTGGAGCGGCAGAACGGCGAGACGCTCTCGGACTGGATCCAGCGCATCAAGGGTGATGCCGTCGCCAAGGTCACGGGTGACAAGAACCTTGGGGAAGTGGTCGGGGATTACATCGAGCTGACGGCGATGGTCTCCACGGTTCCGCAGGCCTTCAAGATGACGGTGGTCGGCACGCTCCATCTGATCAAACATTTCAAGAGCCTCAAGCTTGCCCCTGGGCGGGTTGAATTCCTGAAGGCTCCAGGGACCACGCTCGCTCAGCTCTTGAAGGGGCAGGCGTCATCCCGTCTCATTCCTGCACGTGTCAAAGCCCTGGCCGCAAGCATTGGGTCACGTACCCCTGCGCCGATCCTTGATGCCCTGACTGGAAAGGACAGTCTCGCTGCACTTTCCGGGAGGCAGTGGGCCTGGGAAGCGAATCTGCTCAAGGTCGGCAAGAACGCCGGTGCCTTGAGCAGGGCGACCGGAGCGAGCCGACTGAGCGCCTTCGCATCGGGAGCCGGTACGGCGCTGCGTACGGCCGGCTGGTGGCGTGCGGCCGGCGTCGGCGGCAGCGCGGTGTCCACGGTGATCGGTGCTGTCGACCTGGTACAGGAAGGGAACCCTGTCGATGCCTTCAAGCGCGACAAGGCCGGGTACGTGGCGAAGGTTTCCGGAGTGGCCTTTAACGCATCCCTGACGGCTGCAATGGTGGCGCCCAACCCGGTCACGATCGGCGCGGCCGTGGTCACGGGGGCCGTCTATGGTGTCGCGACGATCGTTGACAACTGGGACACCGTTAAAAAGTTCCCCGGAAAGGTCGCGGACGCCGGCGCTTGGGCAGGAAAGAAGATCAGCGAAGGGGCTGGAAAAATCGCCGACGGCGCGAAGGCGCTGGGCAGTGCTCTCAACCCATTTGACTGATCCTTTGTTACGGAAGAAGTTAGGGTAGGGGAATGTCCCAGTTTTCGTTCGAGCTACAGAGGCACACGAACACCGTCACTTCGCGGGAACAGGCCCGCGTGACCTTTTGGCGCGGTGCCGTAGGTCAGCTGGGGCTGGTCGAATTGATCGTGCCTGCGCTGGAAGTCGTAGCCGTGTCCGAACCTGCAGGGACCATCGGTGCCATGGTGACCGGCGAGAACATTCCGATGTCCTCCTACAAGAGTCTTCGGTACGGTGGGCTGCCCCGCCTGGCCGAGGGGAAGTTGAGCGTGGCCGGGCAGCACGCGTCCTTCATTCGGAAGACCCTTCGGGTGAGCAGAGGCGCCCGGGCGTTGAAGATCTGGGCCGTGGGGCGGGAGTACCGGTACCGGGAGGAGAGGAATCGACGGCATCACGTTCTGGAGCGCCCGGAATCGCGGATCGCCATGGTCCGTTCCCAGGCGTCGGATCCGAAGAGTATCTCTGGGACTGCATACGGTGCTGTGGACTCGGTGGACATCAGCCTCGCGATCCTCTTCGAGGGCGTGTACACACGCAATCTGTCGTTTCGTGGCGCGCTGATCTCGGCTCCGGGGAGGTTCTTGGACGGGGTGGCCTCACTCTGAGCCCCTGATCCGGTGAGGCAAGGCCTACGAGTTCTGGTGCTGGGCAGTCGTAACGTGCAGCAGGGCCGCGAGGAAGGCCGTGCGGTCGCGAGTGGCGATGGAGAACCGCTCGCCCTGCCTGGTGCGGATCACGACAGTGTCCATGCCCATCGGAACGCCCCAGCCACCGCCAACGAGCCGGGGAGCGCCATGATCGACGGCGCGCAGGCCAGGCACCGGCGCGTCGACCGTGGCCAGTGACCTGGCGTACCGCTGGGCAACCGCGGGGGCATCGTTGGAGGCTGCCTGGACGGAGGCGGGGTCGATGTCCGCGAGAGGGATGCGCTCGCGGCCGACTCGCAGGGTTCGGGCGTCGATCTGGATCCGGTGGTAGATGAACTTTGAGATCGGGATCGCCAGGCAGGGCAACAGCAGTAGAAGGAACAGCGCGCTCAGGCCGAACCAGAGGCCGAACTCGTCGGGGATCGTGTCGATTCCCATGTATCCGATGCCGACCAGATAGATGGCGATGCAGGTGCCGGACCAGGTCTTGGGCATCTTCTCGGTGTAATGCATGTTCCCTTCCGAGAACTGGGCAGCCTGAGTAGAGACACGGGTTGGGGATTCAGCGGTTGATGGACTGGATCTCTTGGACGGTGACGGCCTGGTCGTTGCCGAAGGTGCCGTTGGGGAGGTCGCCGCCGGCTCCGCCAGTGCCAGCCCAGGTGATTTCCCAAGTGACGGTGGCCCGGAGCCTGAAGGTGCCGTCGCCAGAGGAGCGCAGGTACTTGAGGCCGCACGGGGGCGTTTCGTCGGCCTTGCCCTTGGCGTAAGGCTCGCCAATGGAGCCGTCCGCGTTGATGGCGCACTCGCCGGAGGCCGGGTAGGTCTCGGCGTCCGTCGTACCGGGTTCGAGCTTCAGGGAGACTGGCTTCGCGGTGGTCGTTGCCTGGATGTTGAGACCAGAGGCATTGAGCGATGCCGTTACGGAGACCTCTTTGAACGTTGCCTTGTCGAGCCAGGCCCAGGTGGGGAGGTTGACTTTGGTGACGTTCTCGGGCGCGAGGGCGGCCTCGGTGTCCGGGAGTTGGATGGCGTTGTAGGCGGCTTCGGCGAGGATCTGAGGGGTCACAGCCTGTTCGACGTCAGGGGTGTCGCCGTTGTCGACCCAGAAGGGCAGCTCGTCGCATTCCATGCTGGCGGGGTCGTCCATGCGGTCGGGGTTCTGGACTGCGACCCACCAATTGCCCTCGTCGGCCTTTTCCTTGTTGTAGTCCTTGTACTCGCCGTCCTTGTACATGTCCCGAAACTGGCCGACCGCGGTTTTGGCGTAGCTGTGCTGGCCAGGGGTGTTGATGGTCTCGTCGTACATCGTCTCGACGTACTTGCTGAACTCCGCGACGGAACGGGGTTCGTACCAACACGCGGGCGGAGTCCAGTCGGTGACGGGCCGCACTGCTGTGCCGCCGCCACTCGACCGCACTGAGCCCGAGTACGTCACCTTGGAGGTCAGCGTGCCGTCGTCGGAGCCTCCGGACTGCTGCGTATCGCCCTGTGAGCCCTTACTCGGTGGCCAGTCCGCGGAGGCGGTGCCCGGGAGGGCGGCGACCAGAGCTCCGGCGACCACGCCGGCGAGGGCAAAGCGCCTGAGGGAGATCACGGCGTGCACGACTTGTGGCCCCTTTCAGAAGTGAGCTTCGCGGTCTGCCAGATGCCCTGTTCGTTTTTCTCCAGGCGGGTGCTGTAGAGCACGTATGACTTGGCGGTGACCTCGGTCTTGTAGACCTTCTCGGACTTGCGGTCCTTTGCGTAAGCCTTGCCTTGGTCCTCGCAGTAGACGACGCCGGCCGAGGCAGAGTCGAAGACGTCGATCTTGGCGTTGTAATAGCGGTTCGTGCCGGTGATCGTGTAGCCGTCCTTCACGATGGAGGCGACCCAGTCCTGTGCCTCGGCGAGGGCGGTACCGCTGTAGTAGAAGCTGAGTGCCGGCAGTTCGGCGTCGCCCTGGGTGATGGCGTAGTTGGTTGCGTCGATCCGCTCGGCGACATCCGTGAGAACCACGTCCTTGGTCGGGTCTCCGGTCTTCCAGCTTTCGAAGGTGTCGGTGAGGTCCTTCGGCAGAGTGATCGTGGGGCGGTCGACGGAGCCGCTCGGACTCGGTGAAGCGGACGTCTTCTGATCGCCGGTGTCGGCTCCGGCGATCTTGTCGTTGTCGCTGGACTTGTCATCCCCGCTGCCGCAAGCCGTCAGTAGCAAGGCTGCGGTTACGGCCAGCGCGGCAGCGGCGGGCAGAGTGCGGCGCTTCACAGTGGGACTCCCCGTGAGACAGAAGTTGAGCCAAGAGCACTGACGCTATCGGTGGGGTTCCCGGTTTCGCCACAGCGAACTATCCAGAGAATCAGGGCAATTCTGGATGAGTGTATCGTCTGCGCTGGTGTTATGTGGCCGGAATGTGTTCAAACAGGCAGCGGCGCCGAACGCGCTGACCTCCGCGTCCGGAGCCGCTGTTGCTGCGAGGTTCCGTTTTGCTACTGCCGTGTTGTGCCCCTAAGGCATGCGCTCGCCGGTCGTGGTCTCAGCCTCGTACCGGCCCCCGGTCTCAACTGCTTCTGTGTCGATCTTGTCGGCGCAGCGGGATCGACGGCCGGCGGATTCCAGGACTTCGAGTACGTCCGGCATGGGCGGGTAGTGCACGGCGCACTCCGGGCAGGCGTAGACGTTGAAGCCGGGGCCTGTTGAGGCGTGGACCTCGTGAACCAGGACAGGTTCTTCCGTGGTGCGCTGGCAGCGGGCGCACATCCGCAAGGTGGGGCGCGTCATTGAGTGGCTGCCGGAACTCGTACGCCGTGGATGTGCTTCGGGCCCACGTCGATGCCGAGCGTCGCCAGGTACGCGGCCCGGCGGCGTTCTCGTTGGCGGCGGTGTTCGTCGGTGTCCAGGACGGAGGGGCGTACAAGACGGGAGGCGTTGCCGTCCAGGAGTTCCGTGAAGCGGGGCGGTGGGCTCGGCGTGAAGCGGAGGGGTGGTTCTGCCCCGAGGCGGTGGCGGCCTCGGGGACGCGGTGTGCAGATGCTCAGCATCCAGGTCAGGAGTCGGAGAGTAAGGTCCAGCATGTCGACGCTCCTTCGAAGCGTTGGCCATGCCCCGGGACGGCTTCCACCCGTCGCCGGGGTCTGTCATTGGAACCGTAGGGCTGCATGGGAGTGCATGTCTACCCATATGGGCTGAGAGAGGCCTCTATGAAGTGATGCTGGGCCCTACGTACAGTTCGCTTGTGTTCGAATTCGATCCCACGAGGCCCAAGTGGCAGCAGATCGCAGAGGTGATCCGGCAGAGGATCGCCAGTGGCGAGTACCCCGTTCGCGGCTTGATCTCCGAGGTGAAACTGGAGCAGGAGTTCGGAGTCGCCCGCGAAACCGTGCGCAAGGCCACCGCCGCCCTGCGCGAAGAAGGGCTGATCATTACGACGCGGGGCATGGGTTCGTTCGTCGCGTCCCCCCAGGCTGACGCACTCGCAGACGGCGAAGGCCAGCAGTAGAAAGCCCGGCCCGCTCGTCCCCGGCCAGCCATAATGCCCGTAGGAGGTGAGCTCCCGTGTCCATCATGAGCGACCTGATCGAGCGGGGCGGTATCCCTGAGGGCTTCAAGGTCGAGGTCTTCGACGGAAGGGTGATCATGACCCCGCAGAGTCCTGAGCAGCATTGGACTGTCAGGGATGTCGAGAGTGCGGTCTCGGCTGCGGGCATCGCTCGCGAGCGTGTCTTCGGGGATGTGCTCATCACCTTTCCCGGCGAGAACGACGCCGCGCCAGACCTGACGGTCGTCGGCTTCGACGCCGAGCGTCGGAAGAACAGCTACTCCTGCCTGGACGTGCTGGCAGTGGTCGAGGTCCCGTCCGAACCGGAGGATGAGAAGGACTACGTTCGGAACGTTCAGAAGTACGGACGCTTCGGGATCGACTTCTACCTGATCGCCGACCCGTTCAAGAAGACGGTCACGCTGATGTCGGAGCCGCATGCCTCCGGCTATGAGCGAGTCGTCGAGATTCCCTATGGTCAGCCGGTCGCCTTCACTCTGGCCACCGGGGAGCGCGTGAAGATCGACACCAGCACGTTTCCCACGCGTGACGTGGGCCAAGGGTGACTTAGTCACGCGCCCGAGGCAGCTCGCGGGGTTGGAGCCGCTCAGACCACCGCCGCCCTCGGGGGTCACGTCGTCCGACCTCAGGGGTTGAAGATCGCCAGGGACCGGGCCAGATCCTCGATGTCCTCGGCGGCCTGCAGAATGCGCGCGGTGTCCTCTGTGGCGGTCCAGATCACGACGTCGGCACCGTACTCCTCGACCCGCCACGCGTAGCGCACACAGGCGAGCAGGCGGGATGATCCTTCCTCGGTCACATAGCGGAATGCCGTCAGGCCTTCACCCAGGTAATCGGATTTGAAGCGCTTGACGATGGGGGTTCGACCGCCTGCGGATCGTCAGCCATTGTCAGAGCGCGCAGTGTCTCCTCGCGTGGTCCCGAGGCCGGTCCGATTGCCGCGCATACAGGCAGGGGCAGGTCGGTCGGCTGATCGAGGTGCAGAAAGAGCCAATGATCCGATCCCGGCGGGGAAAATGACTGCGCACAGCGCTCAAGCGTGCCGGCGACGAAGTCGACGCCGTTCGGGCCTCGGTCGAGTTCACGGTCGTCCCACAGGTCCTCGGCCTCTGCACGGCACCAGGCGGCGATGTCGACCCACGCCTCGAACGGTTTTTCCTCGTCGGACCGGGGAGGGAGCACCGTCCAGGGATAGAGATCGATGTGCTCGATATCGAGAATGGCGAAGAAGTCGTTCATCCATGGCTCCAGCGGAGTGTGGCCATCACGGCGTCGAACCATTCGACAAGCGCTTCGGCCAGTTCGTCCCTCGGATCACCGCCGCCCACGGTCGAGAAGGCCGCGACGAACCATCGGTCGGGGTCGTCCGGTACGGACACGATGTATTCCACCCGGTGTGAGGCGACGTCGACACCCTTGTCCGGGCCCGCCGGGACGATGTGTTCGCCGCGCACGGCGAGGGCGCCGTCAACCTGCCCCGGGCTCAGGTCGGCGTCCTCGACACCGTTCTCGGACAGCAGTTGTACGGCGATATCCGTCGGGGCGCCGTGTGCGTCCGCCGCATTGCCGCGGTCCGGCAGGAGGCTATCGGCGTCAGCGGTTGACTGCTTGGATTTCCTGGACGGTGACGGCCTGGTCGTTGCCGAAGGTGCCGTTGGGGAGGTCGCCGCCGGCTTCGCCGGTGCC
>NZ_JAVRBF010000122.1:0-9185 GCF_032436805.1 Streptomyces sp. P17
TATCAACATATCTGGCGTTGACTTTTGGCACGCTGTTGAGTTCTCAAGGAACGGTCGCTTCCTTTGTACTCACCCTCGCGGGCTTTCCTCCGGGCTTCCCTTCGGTCTTGCGTTTCCGACTCTATCAGATCCTTTCGGATCCGATTCCCGGTCGGCGGGATTTGTCTTTCGGCCTCGCGGCCTTTCGACATTCACTACGTTAGCCGATTCCCTGCCCGGCGCATAATCGAGCCTCGGGCTTCCAAATTCCGACATGCAGGCACGCCGAATTCGTTCCCGCTGAGGGAAGTCGTAGCTAGTGGTTTGGCCGCTCCGGCTGCTGGCGATTGCCGTACCCGGTTCAGCGGCTCGGGCTACGTTACGCGCCTCCCCTGGGCGAGTCAACTTCGGCGGCGCCGCGGGGCATGGGCTCGATAAGGGCTCACCGTGGGGTCGTTGGCGATCCAGTAGCGCCAGGGGTGGATGTCGCCATTGCCCCCATCTCCGGACACACCGGTACGTGGGCCGTTCCGTACCTGGTCAGAGGGGATCGGGGTGCCCGTCAGGATCCTCAGCGGTGTCTCGCCGGTGGCGCAGGCGTCCGTACCGTCCAGGGCTCGGTCCACTCCCAGGGCGGTGGCCAGGCGGGCCGGGCCTTTGGCCAGTTCCTTGTCATGTCGGGCCGAGAGTCGACGTTTGCGAGCGAGCTCCGCGCCCTCGACGATCTCGCCGGCGCGCAGCAGGACCGCGCTCGCGGTGCCGTCGGGGCCGCACACCAGGTTCATGCAGTGCCACATGCCATAGGTGAAGTAGACGTACACGTGTCCGGGGGGACCGAACATCACGTCGTTGCGGGCCGTGCGGCCGCGATAGGCGTGGGAGCCGGGGTCATTAGGGCCGCCGTAGGCCTCCACCTCTGTGAGGCGCAGGGCGATCGGACCGTCCGGGGTGGAGCGTACGAGGATGCGGCCCAGGAGGTCGGGGGCTACTTCGAGGACGGGGCGGTCGAAGAAGTTCCTGGGGAGCGGCGTACGGTCGGGGGTCGCGATCATGCCGTCCGAGGGTAGTGCAGACGGGTGGCGTTCACGGGGTGGCCAGGGGCCCTTCCGCTTGCAAGGGTGAGGGCGCGGAACCGGCCACGGCCGTATCGCGTTTGCAGGGATCAAGGATGCAGTCGTAGAGGGAGAGTCATGGGGTTCAAGAAGCTGCTCGCGAGTCTGGGGGCCGGTGGGGCTTCGGTCGAGACGGTGCTGACCGAGGTCAATGTCGTTCCGGGCGGCGTGGTCCAGGGCGAGGTGCGGATCCAGGGCGGCTCCGTCAGCCAGCAGATCGAGGCGCTCTCGGTCGGGCTGCAGGCGAAGGTCGAGGTCGAGAGCGGCGAGGAGGAGTACAAGCAGGACATCGAGTTCACCAAGGTGCGGCTCGGTGGCGCCTTCGAGCTCCAGGCCAATGCCGTGCACGCGGTGCCGTTCGGTCTTGAGATCCCGTGGGAGACGCCGATCACCACGATCGACGGGCAGACGCTGCGTGGGATGCACATCGGCGTGACCACCGAGCTGGAGATCGCGCGTGCCGTGGACTCCGGTGACCTGGACCCGATCAACGTTCACCCGCTGCCGGCGCAGAAGGCGATCCTGGACGCGTTCATCCAGCTGGGCTTCCGCTTCCAGAACGCGGACATGGAGCGCGGTCACATCCGCGGTACGCGCCAGAAGCTGCCGTTCTACCAGGAGATCGAATTCCTGCCGCCGCAGCAGTACCGGGGCATCAACCAGGTCGAGCTGAGCTTCGTCGCGGACCAGAACGCGATGGACGTCGTTCTGGAGATGGACAAGAAGCCGGGTCTGTTCAGCGAGGGCAGCGACACCTACCGGTCCTTCCAGGTGGGTCTGAACGACTTCCAGGGCACTGACTGGACGGCGTACCTCAACCAGTGGCTGTCCGAGGTCGGCAGCAAGCGCAACTGGTTCTAGGCCCGTACTTCGCAGGTCGCCGAAAAGGTTCTCCGCATCGGCCTCACGGCGTCCGATCTCGACCGGGCCGGACCGAGACGGCCATCGCTGCTGCGGTTCCGACCGGCGAGCGATCAGCTACGACCGCTTGGTCTTCACGATCGGGTGACCTGCGAAGTACGGGTCTAGGCTCGGAACCCACTGAACGATCCGATCAGGAGGTACCGAGGTGACCGAGCTCAAGAGGCGGCCGCTCCCCCACGACTTCCATCCGCCCGTGCCGTCGTTCACGGTCACGAGTGAGGACGTCTCTCACGGCGCGACCCTCAAGGACGCTCAGGTCTACGCGGCCGGCAACACCTCGCCGCAGCTGCGGTGGGAGGGCTTCCCGTCCGAGACCAGGAGTTTCGCCGTGACCTGCTACGACCCGGACGCCCCTACGGGCAGCGGGTTCTGGCACTGGGTCGTGTTCGACATTCCGGCCTCGGGGACCGAACTGCCCGCGGGTGCGGGCAGCGGCAAGTTCGAGGGGCTGCCCGAGGGTGCGGTGCAGGCGCGTAACGACTACGGGTCGAAGGACTTCGGCGGTGCCGCGCCGCCGGCTGGGGACGGGCCGCACCGCTATGTGTTCACGGTCTACGCCGTGGACCAGGAGAAGCTCGGTCCGGACGCCGACGCCTCGCCGGCCGTCGTCGGTTTCAATCTGCGGTTCCACACGCTGGCGCGCGCTCAGCTCATCGGTGAGTACGAAGTGCCCGCCGAAGCCTGACGTTCACTGAACGTTTGCCCGTCCCTGGTCTTGGAAGTGATCAGGGGCGGGCATTTTTTATTTCGTTGTCCATCTCGGCGTGCCCGGCCAGAGTTGATCCCAGCCCGCCAGGGGGTGGGCCGCTGCACATAGGAGGTGGGCTGGTCATGCGGGACACGCTGGTACTGAACGCGAGCTTCGAGCCGCTGTCGACGGTGACGTTGAACCGAGCCGTCGTTCTGGTGCTTCAGGACAAGGCCGTCGTAGAGCAGTCCCACCCCGAACTGCGCATGCGCGGAGCCGCGGTCGACATACCGGCCCCCCGGGTGATCCGGTTGTGCAGGTACGTACGGGTGCCGTTCCGAAGACGAGCGCCGTGGTCGAGGCGGGGTGTGCTGGTCAGGGACCGGCACAGGTGCGCGTACTGCGGTCGTCGGGCGACGACCGTGGACCATGTGGTGCCGCGGTCGCAGGGTGGTCAGGACACCTGGCTGAACACGGTGGCCTCGTGCGCGGAGGACAACCACCGTAAGGCGAACCGGACTCCGGAGGAGGCGGGGATGCCGCTGCTGCGGCAGCCGTTCGAGCCGACTCCGGCTGATGCCATGTTGCTGTCGCTGGGCCACGAGGACTTTGCGGCGCTGCCTGACTGGTTGGCTCGGGACGCCGCGTAAGCGTGAACGAGTCGGGGTCCGCCTTCTTGAGACGGCGGACCCCATTGTCGTACGGCAGACCCGCGTCAGTCGATGCTCGGCTTCTCTCGGCGTTCCGTGCCGCTGTTGCCTGAGCCGCCGCCTGAACCGCCGCCCATGGCGCCGAAGTTGCCCATCGCGCCGGAGAGGCCCTTGAGGGCGTCGCCGATTTCGCTGGGGACGATCCAGAGCTTGTTGGCGTCGCCCTCGGCGATCTTGGGGAGCATCTGGAGGTACTGGTAGCTCAGGAGCTTCTGGTCGGGGTCGCCGGCGTGGATCGCCTCGAAGACCGTGCGGACGGCCTGGGCCTCGCCCTCGGCGCGCAGGGCCGCCGCCTTGGCCTCACCCTCGGCGCGCAGGATCTGGGACTGCTTCTCGCCCTCGGCGGTGAGGATGGCGGCCTGGCGCGTACCTTCGGCGGTGAGGATCGCGGCGCGCTTGTCGCGATCGGCGCGCATCTGCTTCTCCATCGAGTCCTGGATGGAGGTGGGGGGTTCGATCGCCTTCAACTCCACGCGGTTGACGCGGATGCCCCATTTGCCCGTCGCCTCGTCGAGGACGCCGCGCAGGGCCGCGTTGATCTCCTCGCGGGAGGTCAGGGTGCGCTCCAGGTCCATGCCGCCGATGATGTTGCGGAGGGTGGTCACCGTCAGCTGCTCGATCGCCTGGATGTAGCTGGCGACCTCGTAGGTGGCGGCTCGGGCGTCGGTCACCTGGTAGTAGATGACGGTGTCGATGTTCACCACGAGGTTGTCCTGGGTGATCACCGGCTGGGGCGGGAAGGGCACGACCTGTTCCCGCAGGTCGATGCGGTTGCGGATGGTGTCTATGAACGGGACGACGATGTTGAGGCCCGCGTTGAGCGTCCGCGTGTACCGGCCGAAGCGCTCGACGATGGCGGCGCTGGCCTGTGGGATGACTTGGATCGTCTTGATCAGGGCGATGAAGACCAACACCACCAGAATGATCAAGACGATGATGACCGGTTCCATCGTCGGCTCCCCGTACCCTTCTCCGCCTCGGCGCTGTCTCGGATCCTGCGGATCCTAACTGGTGCAGATCTTATGCTTGTTGAAGATCTTGCTGGTCGAGTCTGACAGACCGTCGTGTGCCCCGTGGGCTGTTCCCCCAGTTACGTCGTGCGAGGTCACATGACGATCGCCGTGGCCCCCTCGATGTCCACGACGTCCACCGCCTGGCCGACTTCGTAGGCCTGGCCGCCGTCCAGGGAGCGGGCCGACCAGATCTCCCCGGCGAGTTTGATCCGGCCGCCGGATGCGTCCACGCGCTCCAGTACGACCGCCTGCTTGCCCTTCAACGCCTCGACCCCCGAGACGAGTTGGGGCCGCTGGACGCGATGCCGGGCGGCGAGGGGGCGTACGGCGAGGGTCAACGCGACCGAGACGGCGGCGAACACGAGGACCTGGACGACGACTCCGCCGCCGAGTCCGGCCACGGCCGCGGCCGCCACGGCGCCGAGGGCGAGCATGCCGAGTTCAAGCATCGCGGTCATCACGAGCGGGATGCCGAGCGCGGCCGCGCCGATGAGCCACCACACCCATGCGTCGATGTCGTTCACATGGTCATGGTAGGTCCGCACAACCTGCCACGGACAGGGCGCAGTTCAGGTGGATCAGGACAGCGGGAGGCCCTGGGCGGTCCAGCGGTCGCCGACCTGCTCGACGACGAGCGGGAGGCCGAAGCACAGGGAGAGGTTGCGGGAGGTGAGTTCGAGCTCCAGCGGGCCTGCGGCGAGGACCTTGCCCTGGCGGATCATCAGGACGTGGGTGAAGCCGGGGGCGATCTCCTCGACGTGGTGGGTAACCATGATCATCGAGGGGGCGATCGGGTCGCGGGCGAGGCGGCCGAGACGGCGTACGAGGTCCTCGCGGCCGCCGAGGTCCAGGCCGGCGGCCGGCTCGTCGAGGAGCAGCAGCTCGGGGTCGGTCATCAGGGCGCGGGCGATGAGGGTGCGCTTGCGCTCGCCCTCGGAGAGGGTGCCGAACTTGCGGTCGAGGTACTCGCTCATGCCGAGGCGGTCGAGGAAGGCGCGGGCGCGCTGCTCGTCGACCTCGTCGTAGTCCTCGTGCCAGGTCGCGGTCATGCCGTACGCGGCGGTGAGCACGGTCTCCAGTACGGTCTGGCGCTTGGGGAGCTTGTCGGCCATGGCGATGCCGGCCATGCCGATGCGGGGGCGCAGATCGAAGACGTCGACCTTGCCGAGGGTGTCACCGAGGATGGTGGCGGCGCCCTTGCTCGGGAAGAGGTAGCTGGAGGCGACGTTGAGGAGGGTGGTCTTGCCGGCGCCGTTGGGGCCGAGGATCACCCAGCGCTCGCCCTCCTTGACCGACCAGGAGACCTGGTCCACCAGAGCCCGGCCCTCACGGACCACGGATACGTCCTGAAGCTCCAGAACATCGCTCATGAGCGCGTTGTCTCCCCTTGCAGTGTGACCGGTCTCGGCGTCTCGGTGGTCGCGTGCGCCTGCGGGCGCAGCCCTCAAGGAAATCTACGCCACCGGTCGTGCGCTTCATTCCAGCGGTCCGGTCCTTAGGGTGGAGGCATGCTTTCGGAACCGCGTTCAGGACGCCTTGCCGCTTGGGGAAATGCCCTCTTGGCCGGACTTGTGTCTCCGGATGACTGTGTGCTCGCGGTCGTCGGGGACGACGCCGTGCACCGAGTGGAAGGACTGCCGGGCGAGTCCGGACCGGTCGGGCTGACGTTGGCGCTCGGGCGGTTGCGGGCGCTCGGGGTGAGCGGGCTGCGGATCGCACTGCCGGCGCCGGGGCATCCGCTGGGGCTCAGTGGTCCGGCGGAGTTCAACGCGCGGGCGTTGGAGGCCGAGGAGGCCGTGGTCTGTCACGGGGCCGCGCTCGGGCTCGTGCCCGAGGTGTACGAGGCCGGGCCGGACGGTGATGTGCATGTCGAGGTGGTGTGGCATGTGCTGCCGGTGCGGGAGGCGGCGCCTGCGGATGTGCCCTCGCTCGGTGAGGCGGAGCGGGAGCTCGCGGAGGCCCTTCGGGATGCGACCGAGGTGTTGTCCCGGCTGGACGTGGCCGGGTCGGGGCCGGTGGCCGAGGCGGTGATCGACGCGTACCGGGCTCGGGCCGAGCGGGGGCGGGAGGTGTTGGCGCCGGGGTATCCGCCGCGGGCGGTGCGGGTGCTGGAGCTGGCGCAGCGGGTGGGGATGCTGGTGTCGCTGGCCTCCGAGAACGGGCACGGCGCCGCGGTGACGTCCGGGGAGATGGCGGCTCGGGCCGCCGCACTGCGGCCGGTGGAGCGGACGGCTCGGCGGGCGCAGGTCGCCGCGTACAACGCGTATGTGGAGGAGCGGGAGCGGGGGGCCCGGTGAACGTCGGTCCGCGGTGAGCCCATCGGCGCTCACCCGCACCAGAAGGACCCCCGAGTCTTCTTCCTCGACTCGGGGGTCCTTCGTCGGCTGTATGGCCGGAAGTCAGTGGTTGACGCCCAGGTTGCCGAAGGCCGGGTTCAGCACGCCGATGACGTTCACGCTGTTGCCGACCGCGTTGACCGGGATGTGCACCGGGGCCTGGACGACATTGCCCGAGCCGACCCCCGGGGAGCCCACGGCCTTGCCGTCGGCCAGCGAGCCGCCGTCGGTGGCGGAGGCCATCCCGGCCCCGGCGGCGATCAGACCGCCGGCCACCATCGTCACGGCCGCTGCCTTCTTCAGGTTCTTCACTTCTGACCCCTCCTAGCGATTGCCGCGGCAGTCGCCGCAGCACGCATGGAGAACGGCGGAGATCGCCGAAGGATGCGCCATCCGGGGGATATTCCCACGACGGTATGAATCTCAGTCCGGAGCGGAACCCTCCGAATTGCCGAGCGCTCCGGCCTTATCCGGCCGCACCGTGCCGTACCGCCCACAGCGCCGCCTGCGTACGGTCCGCCAGGTCGAGCTTCATCAGGATGTTCGACACATGCGTCTTCACCGTCTTCTCGGAGAGGACCAGCGCGCGGGCGATCTCCCGGTTGGAGCGGCCGTCCGCTATCAGGCCGAGCACCTCGCGCTCCCGTTCGGTCAGCGAGCCGCCCCTGCCCTGTCCTGAGCCCGAGTCCTCCTGGGACAGCAGGGCCCCGGCGACCTCGGGCTGGAGCAGGATGTGCCCGGCGTGGACGGAGCGGATCGCGCCGGCCAGGGCGTCGGGGTCGACGTCCTTGTAGACGTAACCGGCGGCACCGGCGCGCAGGGCCGGGACCACGGTGCGCTGTTCGGTGAAGCTGGTGACGATCAGCACGCGCGCGGGGTTGGCCAGCTCGCGGAGCTTGCGCAGGGCGTCGACGCCGTCCATGACCGGCATCTTGACGTCCATCAGGACCACGTCGGGCCGCAGCTCCTCGGCGCGGGCGACTCCCTCGGCCCCGTCGGCCGCCTCGCCCACGACCTCGATGTCGTCCTGTACTTCGAGGAAGGTGCGCAGGCCCCGGCGGACGACTTGGTGGTCGTCGACGAGCAGCACCTTGATGGGGTCAGCCACCGGGGACCTCCAGCTCGATCGTGGTGCCCTTGCCGGGCGCCGATTCCACGCTCAGTGTGCCGCCGACGCCGCTCGCCCGGTCCCGCATGGAGACCAGGCCCAGATGGCGCCCCGCACGGCGGACGGTCTTGGGGTCGAAGCCGCCGCCGTTGTCCATGACCCGCAGCACGGCTCCGGTGCCGCAGCGGTCCAGGGTCACGTCGACGGTGTCCGCGCCCGAGTGGCGCAGGGCGTTGTGCAGGGCCTCCTGGGCTACGCGCAACAGCGCCTCCTCCTGGGCCGCGGGCAGCGCCCGCACCCCGCGGCCTTCGAAGGTCACGCGCGCGCTGTGGGCGCGGTCGAGGACCTGGACGTGGGTGCGCAGGGTGGCGAGCAGGCCGTCCTCGTCGAGGGCGGCGGGGCGCAGCTCGACGACGGCGGCGCGCAGTTCGTCCGCGGCCTCCGCGGCCAGCGCGGCCACCTGCTGGAGCTCGCCCTTGGCACGGGACGGGTCGCGGTCCACGAGCGCGGCGGCGGCCTGTGCGGTCAGGCGCAGGGAGAACAGCTTCTGGCTGACCGCGTCGTGCAGTTCATGGGCCAGGCGGGAGCGCTCCTCGGCGATGGTCAGCTCGCGGCTGCGCTCGTAGAGGCGGGCATTGGTCAGCGCGATGGCCGCGTGCTGGGCCAGGATCCCGAGGAGTTCCTCGTCCTCGGCGGTGAAGCCGCAGACACCCTCCGGCTTGGGGCTCGGGGGGTGTGGGGGGTGTCCCCCCACAGAACGCAGCTTGTTCGCGAGAAAAAGCGCGCCGATGATCTCGTCGCCGTCGCGGATCGGCAGGCCCAGGAAGTCGGACATGTCCGGGTGGGCGGACGGCCAGCCCTCGAAGCGGGGGTCCTTGCGGACGTCGGCCAGGCGCTCGGGCCTGGCCTCGTGCAGCATCGCGGCCAGGATGCCGTGCTGGCGCGGGAGCGGGCCGATGGCCTTCCACTGCTCGTCGCTGACGCCGTCGACCACGAACTGGGCGAAGCCGCCGTGGTCGTCCGGGACGCCGAGGGCGGCGTACTGCGCGTCGAGCAGTTCGCGGGCCGAGGCGACGATCGTCTTGAGGACGTCGCGCACCTCCAGATGCCTGCTCATGGCCAGCAGCGCGGAGCTCACCGCGGCGAGGCCGGACCCGGGACCTTGATTCATGCCCTCACGGTACCGGCGGGGTGTGACAGTGCGGATCGGACCTGTGACCGCCGCCGCCTGGGCCGGTGGGCCTAGGGGGTGTTTTGAAAGTCCCGCACAGCACCCACGGCGCCCGGCACGCACCCTCGCCGCACCGGCCAAAGA
>NZ_JAVRBF010000123.1:0-8311 GCF_032436805.1 Streptomyces sp. P17
CGAACCCGTCCCCCACACCACCATCAGCCCTCGGCGAGAAATCGGACCTCGGAAACATCAGCCGGTGGATCCGGGCTCAGAACCGAAACAGACCTTCCGCTGCTGGTCCGGGCATCCCCCGGCGCCTCGACGCTAGTTCGAACGGAGCAGCCTCCACCCGAACGGGTGAGTGGTGAGTAACGCCACAAATCCCCGGTTCCGTTGGGATTTTCGGACATCCGTGAGCCAAGATCCCTGTCTGACGACAAGCCCCCGCCACAGCGGCGGGGCGGTCCGGGCGGACGCCGAGTCCTGCCGCCGCCCGGATGACCGGTCGACAGGAGTGGATCGGCAGGAGTGGAGGACCCGAGCACGACGGGTCGCCGGCACGGATGTCCGTGCCGAGCAGCCCTTGGGGTGAAGCCGCATCGCGGCCGGGCAACTTCGCCAGCCCGAATCCGACAGGTCATCCTTCACAGGCGGCTGACGAAGGGTTGCGCATGACTGCGCTCAATCGTGTCCCGTCGCTGATGGCCCGTGCCGGTACGGCCTCGGCTCTCACCATCGCCGCCGTGGGCGGCTCGATCGTGGCCCCTGGCCTCTCCGCCGAAGCGGAGGCGGCCACACCGGCGACGAAGGCGCTCCAGGTCGCGGCCTCCAAGAAGGGCTCCCCGTACAAGTGGGGAGCTGTCGGACCGAACCGCTTCGACTGCTCCGGGCTCACGCTGTACTCGTACAGGAAGGCGGGCAAGAAGCTGCCACGTACGGCGGCCCAGCAGTACAACAAGACGCGCCACATCTCCGCCAAGAGTCGCAAGGCCGGCGACCTCGTGTTCTTCCACTCGGGGTCGAACATCTACCACGTCGGCATCTACGCCGGGAAGGGGAAGCTCTGGCACTCCCCGAAGTCCGGGGACGTGGTGAGGCTGCAGAAGATCTGGACCAAGAGCGTCTGGTACGGCCGGGTGCGCTGACCGGCTGCCCCGACGGGCGGCGGCGTCCCCTGACACGCCGCCGCCCTGACGGGCGCTCAGGCTGCCGCCGCGAGGCGCTCGGGCGCCGTTTCGGACGTGCTAGGGGGTGTTTTGAAAGTCCTGTGCGGTGCCCGCGGTGTTCGGTGCGTGCCCTCGGCGTGCCGGACGAAGGCCCTCGTACTGGACGTACTTGGGTCTTTGGCCGGTGCGGCGAGGGTGCGTGCCGGGCGCCGTGGGTGCTGTGCGGGACTTTCAAAACACCCCCTAGGGCTCCTGCTGGACCACTGTGGTGACCGGACGGGCCGGGACGGTCCAGGGGAGTTCGATGGAGACCGTCTTGCCGCCCTCGCGGGTGGGCCTGACTCTGAGGCGGCCGCCGCACTCGGCCGTCAGCCAGCGGATGATCACCAGACCCCGGCCGTTGTCCTGCTGGACGGCGGCCGGCAGGCGTTTGGGGAAACGCGGGTGACTGTCGGTGACCCCGATGCGCAGTTGTTCGTCATGGTGGAGCTCGATGTCCACCGTGAAGGTGGGTGACTGGCCGAGGGTGTGCTGTACGGCGTTGGTGGCGAGTTCGGAGACGATGAGGCGGATGGTGTCGGCCTCGTCCGTCTCCGCCGGCAGGCCCCATTCCACGAGGGTGCTGACCACATAGCCGCGGGCCGCGGAGACCGAGGCGGGATCGCTCGGCAGAGTGACGGATGCTTCCAGATGGTCTGCCATGGCGACATCGTCCCTTTCCCACGGGACCGCAGTCCGACACGGAGCGGATGGTTCGAGTACGGTCCCGGACTGGTGCTTCGCCGCCAGACTGCCATTACCGCGCCGGTCACGGTGGCGATCCACCAAGATATGCATATATCTGTCGCTCAAAGCGGTGAACTCTGCTACGCGAGACCGTATTTGGGCGGCCCGGTTGGAGTAAGGAGTAGCGCATGCAGCACGGTCCCGCGGTACGCCGCCGAAAGCTGGGCGCCGAACTGCGTGCGTTGCGCACCGGCGCGGGGCTCACGAGCGGTGAGGCGGCGCGTCTGGTGGGCTGGCACCAGTCGAAGGTGAGCCGGATCGAGACCGGCGCCAGCGGGGTGAAACCGGCCGATGTGCGGTTACTCCTGGACGCCTATGGTGTCGCCGACTCCCAACTACGGGAGTTGCTCCTGGTGTTGGCGGGGTCCGACGACGGCGCCGGACGACACCACTGGTGGCATGCGTATCGCGGGGTGCTGCCGCCGACCTACCGGGACTTCATCAGTCTGGAGTCCCAGGCGAGCGCGATGCGCACCCTGGAGACCTCCGTGGTGCCGGGGCTGTTGCAGACGCCCGAGTACGCGCGCGCGGTGACCCGGGTCGCGGTGGGCGGCCTGGACGAGACCGACGAACGGCTCGACGCGCTGGTCGAGGTGCGGCTGGCCCGGCAGGACGTGCTGCGCGGGGAGCCGCCGCTGGAGCTGAGCGCCGTGCTGGACGAGGCGGTGCTGCGCCGGGAGATCGGCGGTCCGGGGGTGATGTCCCGACAGCTGTGGCGGCTGGTGGAGGCGGGGCGCTTGCCGCAAGTGCGGTTGCAGGTCCTGCCGTTCACGGCCGGGGCGCACATCGGTATCACCGGGCCTTTCGTTGTCTTCTCATTTTCGCGCACTTCTGATCTGGATGTGGTTGTTCTCGACCACTTGACGAGTAGCCTCTACCTCGAACGGAAAGAAGACCTCCAGGCGTACACGGAGGCCTTCACCACCCTTCAGATCCACGCCCTTTCGCCCGAGGAATCGTTGGATTACATCGCCGGGATAGCTGACGGCGCGTAAGGAGGCACCATGTCTGCACTGCCTCGGAACGTACCTTCCAGTACCGATCTGCGTGACGTGCGCTGGCTGCGCAGCAGCTACAGCACGGGCGCGAACAACTGCGTGGAGACCGCTCGGCCGCTGACCGGTCCCTGGGCCGGACTGCTCGCCGTGCGCGACTCCAAGGCCCCGGCCGGGCCCGCGCTGCTCTTCTCCCCCGAGAGCTGGGCGGACTTCACGGCCGCGATCCGGTCCTGACAGTTCCGATCAAACTCCGGTTAAGTTCCGATCAGTTTCAATCAGTTCGCCAGCCGCGGCGGCAGGGCCGTGTCACGCCGACTCATGGTCGTGTCTCGCCGATGACCCGTACAGCGCGTTCGATCTGCCCGTCCGTGAGGTCCGCCCGGGCGGTCAGCCTCAGCCGTGAGATGCCGTCGGGGACGGAAGGAGGTCGGAAACAGCCCACGGCGAGGCCCGCCGCCCGGCAGTCCGCCGCCCAGCGCACGGCCCCCTCCGGGGAGGGCGCGCGCACCGAGACGACCGCGGCATCCGGACGTACCGCCTGATGGCCGGCGGCCGTCAGACGGGCGTGCAGTTCGCCTGCCACCGCACGGGCCCGCGCCGCCCTCTGCGGCTCCCGCCGCAACAGGCGCAGAGCCGAGAGGGCGGCACCGGCCGCGGCGGGGGCCAAGCCGGTGTCGAAGATGAACGTCCGTGCCGCGTTGACCAGATGGTCGATCACCCGGGCCGGACCGAGCACGGCACCGCCCTGGCTGCCCAGTGACTTCGACAGCGTCACCGTGACCACCACGTCGTCGGCCCCGGCCAGCCCCGCCGCGTGCGGGGCGCCCCGGCCGCCGTCGCCGAGCACACCCAGGCCGTGCGCGTCGTCGACGACGAGTCCCGCGCCGTACTCCCGGCACGCCTCGGCGAGCCGGGCCAGCGGGGCGGCGTCGCCGTCGACCGAGAAGACGGTGTCGGAGACCGCGACGGCCGGTCCGTCGTGCGTCTGGAGCGCCTTGCGCACGGCGTCCGGCTCGGCGTGCGCGACCACCTGGGTCGTACCGCGCGCCAGCCGGCAGCCGTCGATGAGCGAGGCGTGGTTGCCCGCGTCGGACACGATCAGCGAGCCGTGCGGCCCGAGCGCGGTGACCGCGGCGAGGTTGGCCGCGTAGCCGGAGGAGAACACCAGCGCCGCCTCGAAGCCGCAGAAGTCCGCCAGCTCGCGCTCCAGCTCGCCGTGCAGCTCCGTCGTACCGGTGACGAGCCGGGAGCCGGTCGCGCCGCCGCCCCAGGTCCGCGCCGCCCGGGCCGCGCCCTCGGTGACCTCCGGGTGGTGGGCCAGACCCAGATAGTCGTTGCTGGCCAGATCCAGCAGCGGCGAGTCGGCGGGCCGGGGGCGCAGCGTCCGTACGAGTCCGGCGCGGCGGCGCAGCTCCGCCTGCTCGTCGATCCAGCCGAACGCCATGGGTCCTCCGGGCATTTTGTAGGCAGCGCACAGACACTAGCGGGACGACCAGGCACCCAGGGTGTGGCAATACCCACACGTCGAAGCGCCCGAGTTGTACGAACTCTCCTTGGCCGGGGACCACTCCTTAGGACAGGATCAGCTCTCATGGACCTGCTGAACACGCTGCTGGACAAGGGGCTGCGGCGCGAGCTGCCGACCCGCGAGGAGGCCCTGGCCGTCCTCGCGACCTCCGATGACGACCTGCTCGATGTGGTGGCCGCGGCCGGCAAGGTACGCCGGCACTGGTTCGGCCGTCGGGTGAAACTGAACTACCTCGTCAACCTCAAGTCCGGCTTGTGTCCGGAGGACTGTTCCTACTGCTCGCAGCGGCTCGGCTCGACCGCCGGGATCCTGAAGTACACCTGGCTCAAGCCCGACGAGGCGTCGAAGGCGGCAGCCGCCGGGCTCGCGGGCGGCGCCAAGCGCGTCTGCCTGGTGGCCAGCGGGCGCGGTCCGACCGACCGTGACGTGGACCGGGTCTCGGACACCATCAAGGCGATCAAGGACGAGAACGAGGGCGTCGAGGTGTGCGCCTGCCTCGGGCTGCTCTCCGACGGCCAGGCCGAGCGGCTGCGCGAGGCGGGCGCCGACGCCTACAACCACAACCTGAACACCTCCGAGGCCACCTACGGCGACATCACCACCACCCACACCTACGCCGACCGCGTGGACACCGTGCAGAAGGCACACGCCGCCGGTCTGTCCGCCTGCTCCGGTCTGATCGCGGGCATGGGCGAGAGCGACGAGGACCTGGTGGACGTGGTCTTCTCGCTGCGCGAGCTGGACCCGGACTCGGTGCCGGTCAACTTCCTGATCCCCTTCGAGGGCACCCCGCTGGCCAAGGAGTGGCACCTCACCCCGCAGCGCTGTCTGCGGATCCTCGCCATGGTGCGGTTCGTCTGTCCTGACGTCGAGGTGCGCATCGCGGGCGGCCGTGAGGTCCATCTGCGCACGATGCAGCCGCTCGCGCTGCACCTGGCCAACTCGATCTTCCTCGGCGACTACCTCACCAGTGAGGGCCAGGCGGGCAAGGCCGACCTGGACATGATCGCGGACGCCGGGTTCGAGATCGAGGGCGCCGACGAGGTGACGCTGCCGGAGCACCGGGCGGGTGGCGGCTGCGGTTCCGAGAGTGCGTGTGGTTCCGAGGGCGGCTGCGGTTCCGCACCCGCCGAGCAGGCCGAGCCCGGTGAGGTTCGCACCGGCCTCGTCGCCGTGCGCCGCCGAGGTGCCGGAACGGACCTTGCGCCCAATGCCTGACCTGAGCGTGACCGAGTTGCTGGACCTCGACCGGAAGCATGTGTGGCATCCGTACGGTCCCATGCCGGGCCGGCAGGAGCCGCTGGTCGTGGAGTCGGCAAGCGGAGTACGGCTGCGTCTCGCGGACGGTTCGGGCGAGCTCGTCGACGGGATGTCGTCCTGGTGGTCGGCCATCCACGGCTACAACCACCCTGTGCTCAACGAGGCGGCGCGCGAGCAGCTCGGCCGGATGAGCCATGTGATGTTCGGCGGGCTCACGCACGAGCCCGCCGTACGCCTGGCGAAGCACCTTGTCGGCATGTCGCCCGTCGGTCTGGAGCATGTGTTCCTCTCCGACTCGGGGTCGGTGTCGGTCGAGGTCGCGGTCAAGATGTGCCTGCAGTACTGGCGCTCGCTCGGCCGTCCTTCGAAACAGCGCCTGTTGACCTGGCGGGGCGGCTACCACGGGGACACCTGGCAGCCGATGTCGGTGTGCGATCCCCGGGGCGGGATGCACGAACTGTGGACCGGCCTGCTCCAGCGCCAGGTCTTCGTCGGGCCTCCGCCCGTCGACTACGAGGAGTCGTACGCGGACGAGCTGCGCTCGGCGATCGAGCGGCACGCCGATGAACTGGCCGCGGTGATCGTCGAGCCGGTGGTACAGGGCGCGGGCGGGATGCGGTTCCACTCCCCCGCGTATCTGCGGGTGCTGCGCGAGGCGTGCGACGCGCACGGCGTGCTACTGGTGTTCGACGAGATCGCGACCGGGTTCGGGCGCACGGGCGCCCTGTTCGCCGCGGAGCACGCGGCGGTGACACCGGACGTGATGTGCGTCGGCAAGGCGCTGACCGGCGGCTATATGTCGATGGCCGCCACCTTGTGCACCTCGCGGGTGGCCGACGGGATCTCGCGGGGCGAGGTGCCGGTGCTCGCGCACGGGCCGACGTTCATGGGCAATCCGCTGGCCGCCTCGGTGGCCTGTGCCTCGATCGAGCTGCTGCTCGGCCAGGACTGGCTCGCGGAGGTCAAGCGCATCGAGGCGGGACTGCGGGAGGGGCTGGCCGAGGCCGCTGTGCTGCCGGGGGTCCGTGACGTCCGCGTCCTCGGTGCCATCGGCGTGGTCCAGCTGGACCACCCGGTGGACATGGAGGCGGCGACGGCGGCCGCCGTGCGCGAGGGCGTGTGGGTACGGCCGTTCCGCGATCTGATCTACACGATGCCGCCGTATGTCACGGGCGACGCAGACCTGGCGCGGATCGCGCGTGCGGTGTGCGCGGCGGCGCGGGAGGGCTGAGATGACGGTTCTGGTGATCACGGGCACCGGCACGGAGATCGGCAAGACGATCACGACCGCCGCCGTCGCCGCCACGGCCCTCGCCTCCGGGCAGACGGTGGCTGTGCTGAAGGCCGCGCAGACGGGGCTACGGCCGGACGAGCGCGGGGACGCCGGCGAGTGCGCGCGGCTCGCCGGTGGTGTGACGACGGCTGAACTCGCCCGCTATCCCGAGCCGTTGGCCCCGGCGACGGCGGCGCGCCGGGCGGGCCTGCCATCGGTGCGCCCGCGCGAGATCGCCGAGGCCGCCGCGAAGCTGGCCACCGAGCACGACCTGGTGCTGGTGGAGGGCGCGGGCGGACTGCTCGTCCGCTTCGACGACGAGGGCGGCACACTCGCGGACGCCGCCGAACTGCTGGCGGCGCCGGTGCTGGTGGTGGCGTCGGCGGGTCTGGGCACCCTGAACGTCACCGAACTGACGGCCCGTGAACTGCGTTCCCGGCGGCTTGACCTGCTGGGTGTGGTGATCGGGAGCTGGCCCGAGACGCCTGATCTGGCCTCGCGTTGCAATGTGGCGGATCTGCCGGAGGTGGCCGGAGCGCCGCTCCTGGGGGCGCTGCCGGCCGGGTCCGGGGCACTGACACCGGCGGACTTCCGTGCGTCGGCGCCGAGTTGGCTCGCCTCCGAGTTGGGCGGGACGTGGGACGGCGTGTCCTTCCGGGAACGCGTCTGAGACGTCACGCCTTCTCGGCGAGCAGACGCACCAGTTCGATCCGGGACCGGATGCCGAGCCGCGTGAACACACCGCGCAGATGGTGGTCGATCGTCCGGGGGTCAGGGCGAGGCGGGACGCGATCTCGCGGTTCGTGACGCCCTCGGCGGCCATCCTGGCCACCAGAAGCTGCTGTGCGGTGAGTCGGGCGGTGGGGCCGTCGGGGCCGGAGGGCGCGGGTTCCGCGGGGGCTCCGGGGGCCCGGAGTTCGGCGCGGGCCCGGTCCGCGCAGTGCGGGGCGCCGAAGTACTCGAACGCCTCCAGCGCGCTGTGCAGCCGGTCCCTGGCTTCCGTACGGCTGCGCAGTCGGCGCAGCGCGCCGCCGAACAGCAGCTCTGTACGGGCGCGTTCGAAGTCGCGGGTGCCTCGGCCGTGCAGGGCGAGCGCGCTGCGGTAGTGCTCGACGGCCTCGGCGCCGGGCGCGAGGAGCACGTGGCAACGGGCATCAGGGCCAGGTCGTCGGCGCTGCCCACGACGGAGGCCCAGTGGTGGTAGTCGGCGTGGGCCACCGGGCGATCCGGGTGTCGCCGGTCCGTACGGCTGCTTCGACGCAGTGCGGGTGGCCAGGTGGCGGATCGCCCGGGTGACCGTGACCGGAACCGAATCCGGCCAGCGCCCGTAACCGGGCCGCTGCCGCGGCGAAGCGTCCGCTGCCCAGGTCCAGGAAGGCGAGCGCCCACTGCGCGAGGGCCGCGGGCAGACCCAGGCCATGGGCGAGGCCGTACGACCGAGCTGTGGCGGCCCATTCACGGCAGACGTCCGTGTCGCCGGTGAGCGCGGCGA
>NZ_JAVRBF010000247.1:0-626 GCF_032436805.1 Streptomyces sp. P17
ATCTCAATTGATGGCTGTACCGCTGCCGTCCATATCGTCATGTTTACCCACTTCTACGGATACATTCCGGGGAAGAAACAGGTCGATCACACATGCAACAATCGCATTTGCTGTAACCCTTTCCACCTCGAATTGGTGAGCCATAAGGTGAACCAAGAGAGAAGGGTGAAGCGTGCAAAAGCTAAATTCCAGTGTCTGGAATAAAGGAGTAAGCAGGTAATGAGCATTTTTGAAGAACAGCACGAAACCATCAGTCGTGTCGAACACTTGTTCACTGTGTTCAAATCATCGAAGGCGTCTATTCGCCCTCACTTCTTTCTGACCGGCCCAACAGGAACCGGCAAAACTCACATGATCCTAAAGGCTGCTGAAGCCCAGAAGATGAATTCTTTCACGATCAATGCCGCACAGCTTACCGCTGAAGGCTTGTCAGGGAATTCTCTTTCCAAGGCTCTGCGTCCGCTGCGTGAACACTGGGATCATCCGTCGATCATCTTTGTTGATGAATTCGACAAGCTGTTCATGCGTAACGGCGAAAAGCAGGGCGAGCATCAGACTGCTGTGCAGGATGAATTCCTCGGCATTCTTGAAGCCGAATTCGCCGCTGTCTTTACCGACTACGGTAA
>NZ_JAVRBF010000124.1:0-7984 GCF_032436805.1 Streptomyces sp. P17
ACCGACACCCCTCCCGCCGTCACGGCCCACCAGCGGATTCAACTGATACCGCTACGTGCGGAGGATGGGCCTAGCCGAGGCCGAAGGTGTTGGGCGGGCCGAGGCGGTAGCGGACTTCGTCGATCCGCTTCAGGGGTTCCAGCTCGGGCGGGCGGTACAGGCCGCACAGCGTTCCGCGTCCGAATTGTCCGCCTCCAGCAGTGCGTTGACGGCCGCGCGGGCCGCCTCGTTGGCGCCCTCCATGGAGGCGAGGTCGATGTCGGTGCGGACGTAGTCGCCGGCGAGGAAGAAGTTGGGCATCCTGGTGCGGGCCGTGGGGCGGTTGTAGAACGTGCCCGTGGGGTGGATCATCAGCTGCTCGCGGTTCTGCGGGTCGGGGCCGCCGAGGCCCGTCACCGCCGGGTCCATGAACCAGCCGAGGCGGTCGGCGTCGGTGAGCGCCGTCTTGCCGGAGTCGTTGAGCGCGTCCTTCAGTTGCGCCCACAGCTCGGCGACGACCTCCTCGCGGGTGCTCCCCCAGAGGGGGTACCCCCACCCGGGCCGGCTTGCCGTACAGGATGCCCGGCTTGTCCCACTCGGAGATCGGTGCCGGGCGCCGTCATGGACGCACCGCGTCCGGACCGGGCCGTGGTGCGGGGGCTGGACAAGCACGGCGAGCCGGTGGTCATCGAGGGCACGGGGTACTTCGCACGGTGCCTCGCGCACGAGACCGACCACTGCAACGGGCAGGTCTACCTGGACCGGCTCTCCAAGCGGGACCGCAAGGACGCCCTGCGGCAGGTGGCGGACCGGCGGGAGGAGGTGTTGGCCCGCCGGGCCGCCAACATCCAGGCGATGAGCGCCTGATCAGGCCTTCGGGGCCACCTTGCTCAGCCCGTTGATGATCCGGTCCATCGCGTCGCCGCCCGTCGGGTCGGTGAGGTTGGCGAGCATCTTCAGGGTGAACTTCATGAGCAGGGGGTGGGTCAGACCGCGCTGGGTCGCGATCTTCATGACCTTCGGGTTGCCGATGAGCTTCACGAAGGCGCGGCCCAGCGTGTAGTAGCCGCCGTAGGTGTCCTTGAGTACGCGCGGGTACCGCTGCAGGGCCATCTCGCGCCCCGCGGGGGTCTGCCGCGCGTGCGCCTGGACGATGACGTCGGCGGCGATCTGGCCGGATTCCATGGCGTAGGCGATGCCCTCGCCGTTGAAGGGGTTCACCAGGCCGCCGGCGTCGCCGACCAGCAGCAGGCCCTTGGTGTAGTGGGGCTGGCGGTTGAAGGCCATCGGCAGGGCGGCGCCGCGGATCGGGCCCGTCATGTTCTCCGGGGTGTAGCCCCACTCCTCGGGCATCGACGCGCACCAGGCCTTCAGCACCTCGCGCCAGTCCAGCTCCTTGAAGGAGTCGGAGGTGTTGAGGACACCGAGGCCGACGTTGGACGTGCCGTCGCCCATGCCGAAGATCCAGCCGTAGCCGGGCAGCAGCCGGTCCTCGCCCGGACCGCGGCGGTCCCACAGCTCCAGCCAGGACTCCAGGTAGTCGTCTTCGTGACGCGGGGACTCGAAGTACGTGCGCACCGCGACGCCCATCGGGCGGTCCTCGCGGCGGTGCAGGCCCATCGCCAGGGACAGCCGCGTGGAGTTGCCGTCGGCGGCGACGACGAGCGGCGCGTGGAAGGAGACCTCGCGCTTCTCCTCGCCGAGCTTGGCGTGCACGCCGGTGATACGGCCGGTGCGGTCGTCGATGATCGGGGCGCCGACGTTGCAGCGCTCGTACAGCCGGGCACCGGCCTTCTGCGCCTGGCGGGCGAGCTGCTCGTCGAAGTCGTCGCGCTTACGGACCAGGCCGTAGTCCGGGAAGGAGGCGAGGTCGGGCCAGTCGAGCTGGAGCCGGACGCCGCCGCCGATGATCCTCAGGCCCTGGTTGCGCAGCCAGCCGGCCTCCTCGGAGATGTCGATGCCCATCGCCACGAGCTGCTTGACCGCGCGCGGGGTGAGGCCGTCACCGCAGACCTTCTCCCGCGGGAACTCGGTCTTCTCCAGCAGAAGCACATCGAGCCCGGCCTTGGCCAGGTGGTACGCGGTCGTGGAGCCGGCTGGCCCCGCGCCCACGACGATCACATCGGCGGTGTTGTCGGAGAGGAGGGGCTCGGTCACGGCGGGATCTCCCCAAGTTCGAAATCAGCGTGCCGACCGGCACAGGACACGGGCAGTCTATTCAGCAGCAGTGATCACCCGGCTGAAGGGTTGCCCCCGTGAACCGAGCTCTTCCCGTAGTACGGCTGCGTGTTCCCACCGACGAGGACGCGGTCGCCTGGCACCGGATCTTCGACGACCCGGACGTCATGGAGTTCCACGGCGGCAAGTCCGCGGGTCTGTCCGTCTACGAGGAGCTCACCGCCCGGCAGCGCCGCCACGACGCCGAGCGCGGGTTCTGCCTGTGGACCGTGCTCGACGAGTCCGGCGAGGTCATCGGCTTCACCGGCGCCCAGCCCTGGGAGCGCGACTGGGGCCCGACGGGCGAGATCGAGATCGGCTGGCGGCTCGCGCGGGCGCACTGGGGCAAGGGGTACGTCACCGCGGCCGCGCGGCTGACGCTGGAGCGGGTGCGGGCGGCGGGAGTGCCGAGCGTGGTGGCCATGGTCGACGCCCGCAACGAACGGTCGATCGCGGTGACGCGGCGCCTGGGTATGCGGCTGGCCGAGGTCTTCAGGACGCCGACCAGCGAACGGCAGGGGCACTGCTACCGGCTGGACCTGGAAATCGGAGCCGCGTAATCCAGTTCAGCCACGCACGGTAACCGACTGTCACAGAAAGACACTTAGCGCTTCCGGGTGGTACGCGGCGGGGGTTACCCTGCCGGTACCGCTGGGGGTGACGTCTGTGCACAAACCGCCCAAGACACCCGAAGTGCGCGTACCGCGCCTCGTGGGGCTGATGGCCGTGGACGCGCGTAGGTCGGCCGAGGCACGTGGCGTGCTGCTCGCCTCTCCCGACCGGCCCGACGTCCATCTCGCCGTGGTCGACTATGTCGTACGGCAGTACCCCCCGCCCGGCGTCGAGGTACCGCGCGGGGCCGTCGTCACCGTGTGGTTCGACTTCGGGGAGGGAGAGGGCGGCGGAGGCGCCGGGGTACGGGAGCCGCGGCCCCCGCGGCCGCCGCGCGGCGGGATGCAGCGGGAACTCGACGAGCCGGGAGGCCACTCCTACGCGGCGTGCGCGGGCTTCAGCTCTCCTTGAACCCGCGGTGCAGGGCCACGACCCCCCCGGTCAGGTTCCGCCAGGCCACCTTCGACCAACCGGCCCTCTGGAGCCGTTCGGCGAGGGCGGGCTGGTCGGGCCAGGCGCGGATGGACTCGGCGAGGTAGACGTACGCGTCGGGGTTGGAGGAGACCGCGCGGGCGACCGGCGGCAGGGCGCGCATCAGGTACTCGGTGTAGACGGTCCGGAAGGGCGCCCACGTCGGGTGCGAGAACTCGCAGATGACGACCCGTCCGCCGGGCTTGGTCACCCGGTACATCTCGCGCAGGGCGGCGTCGAAGTCCTGCACATTGCGCAGGCCGAAGGAGATCGTGACGGCGTCGAAGGTGTCGTCCTTGAACGGCAGCCTCGTCGCGTCACCCGCCGTCAGCGGCAGCCAGGGGTGCTTCTTCTTGCCGACCTGGAGCATGCCGAGCGAGAAGTCGCAGGGGACGACGTAGGCGCCGGTGCGGGCGAAGGGCAGGGAGGAGGTCGCCGTACCGGCGGCCAGGTCCAGGACCTTCTGCGCGGGGCGGGCGTCGACCGCCTTGGCGACCTCCTTGCGCCACACCCGGTCCTGGCCGAGCGAGAGCACGTCGTTCGTCAGGTCGTACCGTTCCGCGACGTCGTCGAACATCGAGGCGACTTCGTGCGGCTGCTTGTTCAGGGAAGCGCGGGTCACGGGCCCATTCTTGCAGCACGCCCTCAGGGAAGAAGCTCACGCCCTCAGGGAAGAAGCTTCGGCTTCTTCTTCGCGGCCACGTCCTCCACCCAGCCGCACACCAGGACGAACCCCGCGATCAGGACCCAGCCGACCGCGGAAGGTGAGGATCGGGCCGCCGTCGAGGACCTTGTCGGGTACGTCGCTGGAGCTCGCCCCGCTGCGCACGCGCTGGTCGCCGCCGACCTCGGCGCGCAGATAGCCGTCCAGCAGCATGATGCTGGTCAGGGCGAGCAGGAGCAGCAGGGCCGCCCTGGGCGCTGTTGCCGAACGGCAGCAGCCGGGCCGGGTCGATCGAGGTGCCGATGCCCATGAAGGCCATCCCCAGGACGACCGCGTACCCGACGCAGCCGACGCCGACGACGATGCCGATACGGCGCAGCACCTTCGACCGGCGTCCGGAGTTGTCAACGAACACGGGCCCTTCGGCGGACTCGTTGCCGCGTTTGCGGCGGCGACCGCGCGTCGCGGCGCGGCTTTCGATGGCAGGCTCGGAATGCATTCCCTGGACACTAGAGCGGCTTTGTGTGCCGAAGACGCCGGAGTCATGTGAGGTGCCCATGAGAAGCGCCTCAGTCTGTCCCTTCACTGAGAGATGCGGCCTTCGCGGCGACTTCCCGGGGGGGACCCGGTTCGGTGTGAGACATTCACGCAATGCGGAGTTCCCTGAAGGCGATGCCCGGGCTCGCCATTCTGTTTGCCCTGGCAATGAGTGGATGTACGGCACCCTCCGGAAGCGCCGAGCCCACCGAAAGCCCCACCCCCTACGCCCCCTACGCCCCCTACGTCAGCGTCCTCACCGCCTCCGCCAACGACACGGCCGGCTCCCCCACGACGTACAACCTGGCCTTCGCGATCGCCGACGGCAGTGACTGCACGCCGAGTTGGAGCGGTGTCCACCGCGTGGGTGACTCCGGGGTGGCGGCCCGGATCGCCGAGCTGAAAAAGTCCGGCGCGACCGTCCGCGTCTCCTTCGGCGGCGCCTCCGGCGATGAGCTCGCGACGCACTGCGACAGCGCCTCCACGCTGGCGAAGGCCTACGGCGAGGCGCTGGACGCGGCCGGCTCCACCCAGGCCGACTTCGACATCGAGGGCGACGAACTGTCCGACGCCGACTCGGTGGACCTGCGCTCAAAGGCGATAGCCCTGCTTCAGCAGGAGCGCGAGGACCTCACGGTCTCCTTCACGCTCCCGGTGATGCCGTCGGGCCTCGACGACGACAGCATCGCGCTGCTGAACTCCGCCAACAACCACGCCGTTGAGGTCTCCACCGTCAACCTCATGACGATGAACTACGGCGAGTCCTACGACGGTGACATGGGCGACTACGCCATCACCGCGGCGAAGGCGGCGCACACCCAGCTCCGGGACGTCTTCGGCACATCCGCCTCCGGCGCCTGGCGGGGTATGGCGCTGACCTCGATGATCGGCGTGAACGACGTCGACGGGGAGACGTTCACGCTCCAGGACGCCACGCAGGTACGGGAGTTCGCGCAGGAGAAGGGCATCGGGTGGGTGTCGATGTGGTCGACGCTGAGGGACCAGGAGTGCGCCGAGGATGCCACGCTGACCAACTGCAGCGGAGTGGAGCAGGAGGACGGCGAGTTCGGGGAGGCGTTCGCGGGATGAGCTCGATCGCTTCCGCGGTACGCGGGCCCCGGGCCGCGGGCCGCGGGCCGCGGGCCGTCGCCGGTTGCTCGCGCAGTTCCCCGCGCCCCTTTGGGGCGCGTCCTAGGGGGTGTTTTGAAAGTCCTGTGCGGTGCCCGCGGTGTTCGGTGCGTGCCCTCGGCGTGCCGGACGAAGGCCCTCGTACTGGACGTACTTGGGTCTTTGGCCGGTGCGGCGAGGGTGCGTGCCGGGCGCCGTGGGTGCTGTGCGGGACTTTCAAAACACCCCCTAGCGCCGCCGGTACACCAGCCGACCGCCCAATACCGTGGCCATGCAGGTCCCGGCCCCCTTGGCGAGGAGCGCGGCCTCGTCGGGCGCGTCGAAGACGGCGAGGTCGGCCCGGCCTCCGACGGTGAGCGGACCGTGGGCGGTGCCGGGCAGGTCGTACCCCTCGACGAAGGGATCCAGGTCCGGTCCGTCCCACACCGGCGGGGCCGAGCGCCACGGCTCGGGCACCTCGCGCAGCCCCGCCCGCACCACGGACTGCCGTACGGCGTCCGGGAAGGGCCCGCCCACATGGGTGGTCCCGTGGGCGAGCATCCGTTGCAGCCCCCGTCGGACGCTGCCCGCCATCCGGGCGGCGTCCGGGGCGAGTTCGTCGAGAGCGGCGCCCGTGGTGGGCTCGGTGCCGAGCTCGTCCGCCTCCCGCGGGTCGGGGTGGTAGCACCTGGTCAGCAGCCACCGCCCGTGCCACTGCCGCAGCCCAGGTGTCAGGACCCCCGGCCAGTTGCGCGTGCGCGCGCCGACGAGGGCCTTGGCCACCTCCTCGTACGGCCCGACAGCCACGATCCGTTCGCCGTCGACGGCGACCGCCCCGTCGGGCACCGGCTCGGCACCGAGCGGCAGTACCAGCGGCGCCGCGTGAATCGTGAGCATCTAGTTGGCGGCGAGCAGCTTCAGCTCGGGATGGGCGGTCCCGCCCTCGATCGCCGTCGACGAGATGTGGGACATCACCCGCTCGTCGACGGGGTCGTTCGCCGGGTCGTCGTGGACCACGATGTGCTCGTACGTCGTCGTCCGCTGCGCCGGAACCCGTCCCGCCTTGCGGATCAGGTCGATGATCTCAAGACGGTTGGAGCGGTGCTTGGCGCCCGCGCTGGAGACGACGTTCTCCTCCAGCATGATCGAGCCGAGGTCGTCCGCGCCGTAGTGCAGGGAGAGTTGGCCGATCTCCTTGCCGGTGGTGAGCCAGGAGCCCTGGATGTGGGCGATGTTGTCCATGAAGAGCCGGGCGATGGCGATCATCCGCAGGTACTCGAAGAGCGTGGCCTGCGTGCGGCCCTTCAGATGGTTGTTCTCGGGCTGGTAGGTGTACGGGATGAAGGCGCGGAAGCCGCCCGTGCGGTCCTGTACGTCGCGGATCATCCGCAGGTGCTCGATGCGCTCGGCGTTGGTCTCGCCGGTGCCCATCAGCATGGTGGAGGTGGACTCGACGCCCAGCCGGTGGGCGGTCTCCATGATCTCCAGCCAGCGCTCGCCGGACTCCTTCAACGGCGCGATGGCCTTGCGGGGGCGCTCGGGGAGCAGCTCCGCGCCGGCGCCCGCGAAGGAGTCGAGCCCCGCCGCGTGGATGCGCTGGATCGCCTCCTCGACCGACACCTTGGAGATCCGGGCCATGTGCTCGACCTCGGAGGCGCCCAGCGAGTGGATGACCAGCTGGGGGAATTCCTTCTTGATGGCGGAGAAGTGGTGCTCGTAGTACTCGACGCCGTAGTCCGGGTGGTGGCCGCCCTGGAACATGATCTGGGTGCCGCCGAGCTCGACGGTCTCCGCGCACCGGCGCAGGATGTCGTCCAGGTCGCGCGTCCAGCCCTTGGCCTTGTCCTTGGGGGCCGCGTAGAAGGCGCAGAACTTGCACGCCGTCACGCAGACGTTCGTGTAGTTGATGTTCCGCTCGATGATGTACGTCGCGATGTGCTCGGTACCCGCGTACCGGCGGCGGCGTACGGCGTCGGCAGCGGCGCCGAGCGCGTGCAGCGGGGCGTCGCGGTACAGGTCGAGCGCCTCGTCGGGCGTGATGCGTCCGCCCGCGGCGGCACGGTCGAGGACGGACTGAAGGTCGGCCTTCTCGGTCACCGGCGGCGTCCCTTTCGTCAAGGAAATGAACAGGTGCGCGCGAAGCGCTCAAAACAAGGGTGGTGGTGGGAGACGGGTGGGCGGACTGATCCAGCCTACGCCAGGCCTTGGAAGGGCCCGACGTCAGGCCGCGTACGTGTAGGTTCCAATTCCCTGTGTCCCTCCGACGGCGTCTGAGCTGCTGCGGAGCGGAATGTCTCGCCAGATGTCCCTTGCGGTTCGTCTGAGCCCGGATCCACCGGCTGATGTTTCCGAGGTCCGATTTCTCACCGAGGGCTGATGGTGATGTGGGGCACGGGT
>NZ_JAVRBF010000248.1:0-625 GCF_032436805.1 Streptomyces sp. P17
TCAGATCAGAACCGCAGCCGTGACAGGTGTGGGCCTCGATCTCGTCGAGAGCCAGCGCCATATTGCGCTCAGTCTCGTCCCACGCCGGGGCGGTTGTGATGGTGTAGCTGCCGTCGCCAGTGGGTGTGATGGTGCGGTTCGGCTCCCACCCGAGCATCGCCCGGACAGTCAACCCACGCGCTTTCGCGGCCCGCACCAGCGCCAGCATGTCAGGATCGGCCTTGAGGGCGCCGATCAGAAATTTACGGTGTTGCTGCCCCGCCGGTTATTGGCGTACACGAGTGCCCGGATCGGGTCCAACTCGCCAAACGTCGGCTGCGCCGCATCCAAGAACTCGGTCCACGTCTGGCCGGTGTCCTCACCGTCCAGCTCGACCCGCAAGAAGCAGCGGGCAGTGACCTCGGAGTGGAACTTCTGCGCCGAGGCCGCATCCGTATCGACCTCCGCCCCGCCAGACCGGATCAGAATGTGCTCATACTCGTCGGCATTGAGGCGGCGGAACACGAGGTCAACCTGACAGTCCCGCGCCTCCTCGATCGCCGTCTCCAGATCGGCCTTGATGTGCCCCAGCTCGGCAGTCAGGGTTTCACGCTCGTCGGGATCGCTGGCGCGACGATCCTCAGAC
>NZ_JAVRBF010000125.1:0-7843 GCF_032436805.1 Streptomyces sp. P17
AGGGTCCGGAAGTCCCGGAAACGGGAACGGTGACACCCGCCGGCCACCATGCCCGCGGTGACAGCGCGCCGGCCGAGCAGGTGAGCGGAGCGGTGACGTCCTGCTGACCGGAGCGGGCGGAGCTGGATAGGGTCCCCGTATGGGCAGCCACACGGACTCGACCCCTCTGCCGACCCCTGTCACCCCCGCCGGGCAGGCCGGGCTCGACGCGATCCTCGCCCGGCCCGAGCGGGCGGTGATCGCGCTGGACTTCGACGGGACCCTCGCGCCGATCGTGCCGGACCCCGAGCAGGCGCGTGCGCATCCGGACGCGGTGACCGCGCTCGCCGCGCTCGCGCCGAAGGTGGCCGCCGTCGCGGTGGTCACCGGCCGCCCGGCCGGTGTCGCGGTCCGCTACGGCGGGTTCGCCGGGGTTCTGGGCCTGGAGCACCTCGTCGTCCTCGGCCACTACGGCGCCGAGCGCTGGGACGCCGTCACCGGAACCGTCAGCGCCCCCGCCCCCGACCCCGGGGTCGCCGCCGTCCGCGCGGAACTGCCAGGAGTCCTCGACGGCGTCGGCGCCTGGCGCGGCACCTGGATCGAGGAGAAGGGCCGCGCGGTCGCCGTACACACCCGCCGGGCCACCGATCCGCAGGCCGCCTTCGAGGCGCTGCGTGAACCCCTCGCCGAACTCGCCGCCCGGCACGGTCTGATCGTGGAACCGGGCCGGCTGGTCCTGGAACTGCGCCCGCCCGGCATGGACAAGGGCGTCGCCCTGCTGGACTACGTCCGCGAGATCGACGCGGCCTCGGTCCTCTACGCCGGCGACGACCTGGGCGACCTGCCCGCCTACGCGGCCGTCGACAAGCTCCGCACCAACGGCACCCCCGGCCTGCTGGTGTGCAGCAGTGGCACCGAGGAGGTCCCGGAACTGGAGGAGAAGGCGGACCTGGTGGTGAAGGGCCCGGCCGGGGTGGTGGGCCTGCTCAGCACACTGGCGGCCCACCTACGGAGTTAGCCCTTGACCTGCCCGGCCTTCAGCCACAGCTGGTCCAGCAGGACGTTGCACTTGTCGCCTGGTCCACAGGAGACGGAGATGGTGTTGGTGCCCTTGTTGAGGGTCGGGTAGGCGTACGTCGTGGTCCAGCCCTTGGCGAAGTCGCCCTCGGCGGCCTTGGCGAAGTTGTCCAGGCGCAGCTTGCTGCCGAACGTCTTGCCGTTGACCGTCAGCGTCATCGACTGGTTCTCACCGGCCGCGCTGTAGCGCGCGAACAGCGTGTAGACACCCTCGGAGGGGACGCCGTCCACACTCCAGGTCACCGAGTTGCCGACCTGGTTGAGGTTCCCGACGTAGAAGCCGCCGGAGGACTGCGCGCCCTGGACGTCCGAGGCCACCGCGGCCGTACCGCCGAGCCGCAGCGCCTTCGCGTCGATCGGCCGGATCTCGGCCTGCTCCTCCGCGCTGTTGCTCGCCGAAGGACTCGGGTCCTTGCTCTCGCCCTGCGTCGGCGTGGAGCCGGCCTGGTTCTCGTTGCCGCCGCCGCCGTCGTCGCCGCCCGCCATCGCCACCGCGATGCCGATGACGACCGCGGCGACCACCGCGATGGCGCCGATCAGCAGCCCCTTGGTGTTCGGCCCGTGCCCCCGGCCGCTGCCGCCGCCGTACGCGGGCATCGGCTGCTGGCTGGTCGGTGCGCCACCCGGGAAGGTCTCCGGCGCCGCGTAGTGCGCGTTCGGCTGGGCGTACCCGCCCTGCTGCGGGGGGACCTGGCCGTAGGGAGCCGTCACCGGGGCCTGCTGGCCGTACTGCCGCTGGCCGACCGGTCGGGCCCGGTTCATCGCGTTCGGGTAGCCGTAGCCACCCGACGGCGGCTGGGCGCCGTTGGCCTGCCCGTCGGCGTAGAGGTAGCCGAACGGGTCGTCGTCCTCGGGCGTAGTGGCGCCGTTGTTGCCGGACGTCATCCCTTGGTCTCCTCACCAGGTGCGGGGCGGTTGCGGTACGTGTGACGAAGGGCGAGCCTACCCGCTCTGGCTGGCCCAAACGGGTGACTCGGACCGCATCAGCTCGCTGACCTGGGATTCATCCCGCACGTCTGTGCTGTTTGGGACGAGATCGTTTCTCTACGTACATCCGCTCGTCGGCGGACTTCAACACCTCGTCCGCCGTCATGCCGCAGTGTGCCCACCCGATGCCGAAGCTGGCGCCCACGCGCATGGCGCGACCGTCGACCCGGATCGGCTGGATGATCTCGTTGCGCAGACGTACGGCGAGGTCCTGGGCGTCGGCCCGGCCGAGCCCGTCGGCCAGCACCACGAACTCGTCGCCGCCGAGCCGGGCCACGGTGTCGCCGTCCCGGACCTGCCGGGACAGCCGGCGGGCGACCTCGATGAGGACCGCGTCACCCGCGTTGTGCCCGAACCGGTCGTTGATCGACTTGAAGCCGTCGAGGTCGCAGAAGAGCACCGCGAGCCCCTTGGTCCCGTCGTCGTGTTCACTCTCAGGGGCGACGGTGTGCACATGGTGGTCGTAGCCGTCGAGGACGTCGGCGCCGGGCCGGAAGTCGAAGCCGTGGCCGTTGACGTCGTAGGCGGGGTGGCCGAATGCGGCGTCCATGGACTCCAGGGCGCCGGCGTGGGTGGGGCGCTGGCACAGCCGCGAGGAGAGCCGGGCGCGCAGTTCGGCGGAGTTCGGCAGCCCGGTCAGGGAGTCGTGGGAGGCACGGTGGGCGAGCTGGAGCTCGCGCCGCTTGCGCTCCTCTATGTCCTCGACGTGGGTCAGCAGGAAGCGAGGGCCGTCGGCCGCGTCGGCGACCACGCTGTTGCGCAGGGACACCCAGACGTACGTACCGTCCCGGCGCCCGAGCCTGAGTTCGGCCCGGCCCCCCTCGGCGGACGTCCTGAGCAGGGTGCCGATGTCCTCGGGGTGGACGAGGTCGGAGAAGGAGTAGCGGCGCATCGCGGAGGCGGGGCGGCCGAGGAGGCGGCACAGGGCGTCGTTGGTGCGCAGGATGCGGCCGTGCTGATCGCCGCCCATCTCGGCGATGGCCATGCCGGAGGGGGCGTACTCGAAGGCCTGCCTGAAGCTTTCCTCACTGGCCCGCAGCGCCTGCTGGTCGCGCTCAAGCCTGACCAGTGCCCGCTGCATATTCGCACGTAGACGCGCGTTGCTGATCGCGATGGCGGCCTGGAACGCGTACATCTGCAGGGCCTCGCGCCCCCACGCGCCCGGCAGCCGGCCGTTGCGCGGCCGGTCCACGGACAGGACGCCGATCAGCTCACCGCTGCCGCCGTGCACGCCCGGCGTGTACATGGGCGCGAAGAGCCGGTCCGAGGGGTGCCACTCGTCCTCGAAGCGGGGCGCGGGCCCGTCGGTGTACCACTGCGGGACGTCGTCGTCGTCGAGGACCCAGCCCTCGGTGTGCGGGATGAAGACCAGGTCGCCCCAGTGCTCGCCCATGCTCAGTCGGCGGTCCCAGGACTCGCGGGAGCCGGTGCGGCCGGTGATCAGCGCCTCGGCGGCGGGGTTGCCGGCGAGGGCGGCGACGACGAGGTCGCCGTCGGGCCGGACCAGGTTGACGCACGCCAGCTCGTAGCCGAGGCCGGTGACGACGCCGTCCGCGACGGCCTGCAGTGTGTCCGCCAGGCTGCGCGCGGTGTTCATGTCCGCCATGACCTGGTGCAGTTGTCGCAGGGTCGCAAGACGGACGTACGGCTCCGACTCGGTCTCCATGCTCGCCCTCCCCCCGAGACCTCGCAGCGAATCAAGGGTTGTCTTCGGCGTCTTTTCTGTACGGTGCCCTTGCCGTTCTTGATACAGGTTCCCCGCCACTGAATCACAGCGCGCTGCCCACTCGGTACACAGGGTCAACAAATAATGCCCCTTGTGACTCAAGTCACAGCGAAAGATGAACAATTGAGCGGTGTTTCTGCGTTTTTCCTGTGCGTTTACTGAACGCAATCTTTGTGCGTCGGTCGGAGGTCCTAGGTCCGCTCTCGGCCCCGGGCCCGATGCGCACCCTCGCACCGGAGATTAGCGTTTCCGGCGTGCCGAACACTCCCCCTGCCGCGCCCGTCCCGATCACCGCACCGCCCGTCGCCGGGCATGCTGAGGGGGTGAGCAACGACGAGTTCCGCGCCGCCATGTCCCGGCTGGCCGCGGGCGTGGTCCTGGTGACCGCCTTCGAACCCCCGCTCGCGGCCGACGGGCCGAAGGGCGAGGACGTCGGGATGACGGCGACGGCGTTCATGTCGGTCTCCCTGGACCCGCCCCTGGTCCTGGTCAGCCTGCGCACGGGGGCCCGGATGGACGACCTGCTCGACGAGCAGCCGCTGTGGGCGGTCTCGGTGCTGTCCGAGAGCCAGCGGCACATCGCCGGCCGCTTCGCCATGAAGGGCCGCATCAGCGACCGTCTCCTCTTCGAGGACATCCCGTACGTCCGCGGCGGGACGACCGGCGCCGCGCTGGTGGGCGGCGCGCTGGCCACCCTGGAGTGCCGCACCGAGCAGCGGGTGATCGCGGGTGACCACACCCTCGTGATCGGCCGCGTCCTGACGGCGAGCGTGCCGAGCGCGGAGGGCGGGCCGCTGACGTATTTCCGTGGTCGCTATCGCCAATTGGGCTGAGCCGGAATTCATATGACCGCGCGTGACGGTACGGCCTGGGGTGCGCGCATGACGACGACCGGACCCCGCCGGGAATCCCTTACGCCGGAGAATGTCGAGGACGCGCTCGCCATCCGGATCCGCCCGGACCAGGAGCACGCCGTCGAACCGGTCGCGCACTCACTCGCCAAGGCCTGTGTCCGGCCCGACGTCGCCTGGCCCCGCCTGATCGTCGACGACGGCCGGACGGCCGGCTTCCTGATGGCGTTCTTCGACATCGACTGGAAGGGCGACGGCACCCTCGTCCGCTCCGGCCTGGGGCGTCTGAACATCGCGGCGGCGGAACAGGGCCGGGGCTACGGCCGCTTCGCGGTCGAGTCCGTGGCGCAGGAGCTGCGCCGCCGGGGCGGGAAGGAGATGTACGTCACCTGGCATCCCGGCCCGACCGGCCCCGAGGGGTTCTGTCTCGGCCTCGGCTTCGAGCCGAACGGGGAGACCAGCGGGGGCCAGACGGTGGGCGTCCTGAAGGTCTCCTGGCCCAGGCGTCCCAGGCCAGGCTCCTGGGCCAGGCGCACATCGAGCCCCGCCAGCCGCTCGGGGTCCTTCACGATGTCGATGACGGCGATCCGGTCCCGTACGACCGTGAAGGCCGGCACCCGGTCCACCCGCCCGTCGACCAGCGCCGCGAAACCCGCCCGGCCGTCGACCAGCGCGGGCCGGGCGGGAGCGGCCAGGGCCGCGAAACCGGGGCGCCCCTGGCCACGGCAAGGGCCCCGGTCGTCACCTCACTGGGATGACGGACGGAAGGAGGAATGTGTGACGGCGGCTATCCCCAGTCGCGCCCCGACCGCCCCCGCTTGGTGTCCGAACGCTGCTTCTTGTTCCGCAGGCGCCGTTCGTTGATGCCCCGGGGGATGCGGGTCGGCTTGCGCGGCTTGGGCGGCGGCGCGGTGGCCTCCGCCAGCAGCGCCGCGAGGCGGACGGCGGCGGTCTCGCGGTTGCGCCGCTGGGAGCGGTGCTCGGAGGAGCGGACGGTGATGACGCCGTCGGCCAGGCGTCCGGCGAGCCGCTCCAGCGCCCGCTGCTTCCACACCTCCGGCAGCGCCTCCGTGCGCGCGAGGTCGAAGCGCAGCTCCACCTGGGAGTCGCTGGTGTTGACGTGCTGTCCGCCGGGCCCCGACGAGCGCGAGAAACGCCACATGAGCTCGGCCTCGGGAAGCGAGACGGAGCCACGGATGAGGTGAGGACCGGACATGCCGTCCATGGTCCCGCGTCTGTCCGGTCCACGTCACGCGAATATCCGCCCGGGATGCCCAGGAAGGGCGAGTAAAGAAAGTAAAGGGACCTGGAACCTCGCGTACCCCTCTCGACGTTCATAGGGGTAGCTGTAGCTTCGTGCTCGTACGCACAACGAGGGAAGGGACTCCCAACAATGGCTGTAAGCCTGTCCAAGGGTGGCAACGTCTCGCTCACCAAGGAGGCTCCGGGCCTGACCGCCGTCACCGTGGGCCTCGGCTGGGACGTCCGCACCACCACCGGCACGGACTTCGACCTCGACGCCTCCGCCATCGCGGTCAATCCGGAGGGCAAGGTCTACTCCGACGCCCACTTCGTGTTCTTCAACAACAAGCAGACCCCGGACCAGACCATCGTCCACACCGGTGACAACCGCACCGGCGAGGGCGAGGGCGACGACGAGTCGATCAACGTCAACCTGGCCGGCCTCCCCGCCGACATCGACAAGATCGTCTTCCCGGTCTCGATCTACGAGGCCGAGAACCGCTCGCAGAACTTCGGCCAGGTCCGCAACGCCTACATCCGCATCCTCAACCAGGCCGGCGGCGCCGAGATCGCCCGCTACGACCTCTCCGAGGACGCGGCCACGGAGACGGCCATGGTCTTCGGCGAGCTGTACCGCAACGGCGCGGAGTGGAAGTTCCGCGCGGTGGGCCAGGGCTACGCCTCCGGCCTGGTCGGCATCGCCCAGGACTTCGGCGTGAACGTCTGACATCCGCACACGGCTGCCTGAACCCCCGGCTTCGGCCGGGGGTTTCGTCGTAGCGCAGTAGCGTCCAGGGCATGCTTCTCGAACTCCTCCCCCGGACCCACGACCACGACATCCCGGGTCCCCTGCTCATCGAACTCACCGCGCTCTACGCCTCCCACCGCGACTTCCACGCCCTCAGCGGCGACTTCCCGGACCCGGACGACATCCGTCCGGAGCAGGTGGCGGCAGCGCTGGCCGAGGACTTGGCGCACCCGGACGCGGAGGTGCTGCTCGCCCGCAGTCAGGGGCGGCTGGTCGGGGTCGCGATCACACTGGCCCGGCATCCGGATCCGGCCGATCCGGACCCGGGGAAGACGGGCCGGTTCTGGGTCTCCAGGGCGTAGTCGGAGTCCCCGGCGCCCGTGATGATCATGCCGGTGGAGGAGAAGGGGTACGGACCGAAGTGGTACTCCGCCCACTCCATGACATCGGGGAGCTCCTCGACGCTCTCCCCGGCCTCGCGCGGATCGACAGCCGTGTACACGGGTACGTCCCCGGCGGTGGACCGCCGGATCTCGTACGCGCCGATCGCGACCGTGGCGACATGGCTCGCCATCGGCTCGGCGCTGCGCCAGCGGAAGGCCGTGCGGCCCGCCCGACCGTGATCCTACGACGCCGTGACACCATCCCCTACGTGCTCGACATCGGCTACGCCCTCTCCAACCGCTTCCCGGATCCCCCGCAGACGGACTACCGCCGCGCGGACGTCCACGCGCTGCGGCACGACCTGTTCTGCGGCGATGTCTATCTCGCGGACACCAAGGCGGACCGGGAGCTGTCCACAGCCTGGGAATGGGTGCCGGTGCTGGACTTCGCGTGGGCGCTGTGCGACATCGTGGAGCGGATCGACCAGGACCCGGCGGGCTCCCGGGCCTCCCGCCCGCAGCGGGCGGAACTGGACTTCACCGAGTCCACCGACCGGATGCTCTTCGAGCGCCGCTTCGGCTGGGTGGACGTCGAGGCGGACTGGATGCCGACGGAGGAGGTCCCGCTGACCTTCTCCCACGCGGAGCTTCGCCGCGAGGCCCGTGACTTCCTGCACGACCTGATCGCCGACCTGTGCGACCTGCACGACGACCTGGCGGAGAACCCGGCGATCTGGACCCTCCAGGCCCGCTTCCCCCGCGTGTCCTGAACAGCCGACCTGTGCGACCTGCACGACGACCTGGCGGAGAACCCGGCGATCTGGACCCTCCAGGCCCGCTTCCCCCGCGT
>NZ_JAVRBF010000126.1:0-7325 GCF_032436805.1 Streptomyces sp. P17
CGTCGGCACGCGGCAGCGGCCGGGGCCAGTCCGGCCGCGTACCAGGCTCCCAGCGCCGGGAGAACGTCACGCATCGTTCGTCTCCTCTCACCGCCGCCAGGCGTTGCAGCGCCGCGAGGCTGTGGCCCTCGACGAGCGCGTCCACGCTCGGCAGCGCCGCCGCCATCCCGGCGCAGGCGTTGCAGCGCCGCGAGGCTGTGGCCCTCGGCGAGCGCGTCCACGCTCGGCAGCGCCGCCGCCATCCCGGCCGCCAGGGGCGCGTAGCCGGGGCGGGCCCTTGAGCGGATCGGCCCAGATCACCCGGTGCGCCAGCCGGTGCAGTCGGCGCATCCGCTCTGCGAGCAGCTCCGGATCACCGCGCTCCCAGCCGTCGGACAGCACTACCACGATCGCATCGCGCGCCATCCCGCGCTGTTCCCAGAGCTCCAGGGACACGCCCAGCAGCTCACCCAGCCGGGTACCCCCACGCCAGTCCGGCACCGCCGACGCGACCGCGGCCATCGCCAGGTCGGGGAGGCGCTAGGCAGGCCCCATCTGTGGTCTCCTGAGCAGCCGGAACGCGTCGGACGACGTCCTGGCCATCACCGGAGCGCTCACCTTCGAGGCCGGGCACACCGCGGCCCGCCGCGGGCAGACCGGTACGGCGTGGCGCCACTGGGACCAGGCGCGAGCCATGGCCGACCGGCTACCGGACGACTACTACCATCCCGTGACTTCCTTCTCGCGGGCCATCATGGGCGCGCATGCCGTGACGGTCGCTGTGGAGCTCCGTCAGGGAGGCGAGTCGGTGCGACAGGCTGCCGCTGCCGACGCGGTGACGATCCCCTCACGCCCCCGCCGAGCAAGGCACCGCATCGAGGAAGCACGCGGCTACCAGCTGGAAGGGCAGCCAGACGTCGCGCTGGCCACGTTGACCAAGGCCTCGCCGACGAGGACGGCGAGGCAGCGCCATGAACGCCACCGAGAGCCAGGAGGGCACGAGCGCGCCGCCGGTGGACATTGCCACGTTGCGCGCGAGCGTCGCCGAGGTGCTCCCGCCCGATGTGACTCCCACCGACCGCGGCACGCTGCAGACGCTGACCGCAAATGCTGCGCGGCCACATGCAGCTGATCATCCCCGAGATCGAGCAGGCCGCCGAGAAACTGCCCGCCGACGATATTCCCCGCTACTGCGCGCTCGCCTGCGTCGGCGAAGCCCGCGCGAGGCTGAACGCCCGGCCTGGACTGATGCCCTACGACCCTGTCGCGCACGTGCGCAGACTCGGCCGGTCGCTGCCGGCGCTGTGCGACCACTCGACCACTACGCGCCGGTCACCCGCGGCAGGGTCCCGGAGCGGGCGCGTACCGACCACAACCCGCTGAACCGGAAGGAGTACCTGTTGAACGTGACGCACCGGGTGGGGAGTTGAGCTGACCGAGAGTCAACTTACTTGTGAGTCAGAAGTGTTGACGGGACCCGGCGGGCCGACGGACCGTAGGGAACATGCCGAATACACGTGCGCGTGTGCTCGTTGTTCTGGTTCTCCTCCTCGGATTCCTGACGGTGTCCGGCCCCCGGCCCGCCACCGCCGCCCCCACACTCCCCGACTCCCTGTGGTTCGACGAGACGGCCCTGACCGTGCAGAACGGCCGCTTCACCGACGGCCACGGCCGCGAGGTCGTGCTGCGCGGCTACAACGTCTCCGGCGAGACCAAGCTCGCCGAGAACAACGGCCTGCCCTTCGCCTCGGTCGCCGACGCGAAGAAGTCCGCGACCGCGCTGCGCGCCCTCGGCGGCGGCAACGCCGTCCGCTTCCTGCTCTCCTGGGCCTACGCGGAACCGGTGCGCGGCCAGGTGGACCCCGCCTACCTGTCCGCCGCCACCGCCCAGATCCGCGCCTTCCTCGACGCCGGGATCCGCGTCTACCCCGACTTCCACCAGGACCTCTACTCCCGCTGGCTCTTCGACGCGGACAGCTGGTACACCGGCGACGGCGCCCCCAAGTGGGCGGTGGAGCTCGGTGACTACCCGGACGAGTACTGCGGGATCTGCCCCTTCTGGGGCCAGAACATCACCTCGAACGCGGCCGTGACGGAGGCGTCGTACGACTTCTGGCACAACACCTACGGCCTGCAGGACTCGTTCCTCGACACCGCCCAGAAGACGATGACGTACCTCAAGCAGAACCTCACCGCCGACCGGTTCGCGGGCGTCGTCGGCTTCGACCCGTACAACGAACCCCACGCGGGCGTCTACGACTCCGGCCAGACCAGCCGGGCCTGGGAGAAGGACGTCCTGTGGCCCTTCTACGTGAAGTTCCGGGCGCGCATGGACGCGGCCGGCTGGCAGGACAAGCCCGCCTTCGTGGAACCGAACCTCTTCTGGAACGCCAACCTCGACTTCCAGAAGCAGGAGGGCGGCCTGCTCGACGCGGGACAGCTCGGCCCGCGGTATGTCTTCAACACCCACTTCTACGACCAGAAGGCCATCTCCGGAATCTTCATGTGGGGCAAGGCGCAGGACGGGCAGTACACCGGCGACTTCGGGACGGTCCGCGACCGGGCCGCGGCCACCCGGACGCCCGCGATCGTCAGCGAGTTCGGGCATCCGCTGACCGGCTCGGTCTCCGACAAGGCCCCGACCGTCCTGAAGGCGATGTACCAGGCCCTCGACTCCCGGGTGAAGGGCGCGAGTTGGTGGTCGAACCCGACGGCGTCCGGACCGGTCCTGTCCGGCAGCCAATGGCAGTGGGACATCTACAACGGCCGCCATCGCGAGCTGATGAACGGCAACCCCGACAAGGTGCTCACCGCCGGTGACGCCTGGAACGACGAGGACCTCTCCGCCGTACGCCTCGACGACTCGGGCACCCCCGTGCTGCGCCAGGACGCCCGCCTCCTGGACCGCGTCTACCCGAGCGCCACCTCGGGCACGACCGTCGCCTTCACCTACGAGGACCGCTCCCGCGACGGCTCCACCACCCTGACCTGGAACCCGGTGCCCAGCTCCCTGCCCAATGTGTCCCGCCTGGTCGGCACCGGCCAGTACGGCCTGCTGATGTGGCGCTCCAACAGCAGCTCGGCACCCACCGAGCTCCACCTCCCGGCGTCCTTCCCGACCGGCTCCACGACGGTCGTCTCCGACCTGGGCACGGCGTACGCCCCGCCGTCGTACACCGCGGCGACCCCCGTCGCCGTGGCCCCCGAACCCGGCGGCACCGGCAGCCGCCGTCTGCTGCTCAGCGACACGGACTCCGGCGTCCCGCACTACGCGCTGGTGACCAACGGGGCCTCGGCCCCGTCCGCGGATCTGCTGGCCGCGGCCCGGTCCGAGCTGACGGCGTGGGCCGCCGGACAGTGACCGTTTGACCCTCCCCTTACGTCAGGCTGCACTCGACGAGGGGGAACCGGCGGACGGCGAGCGGGCCATGGACCTCGCCGAGGAGCACCGGCTGCACATCGCCCGCTGGTTCACCACGTGCCCGCCGGACCTGCACGGCCGGATCGCGGACGACTTCGCCGCCGATCCGCGCGCCTTCGCGCTCGTCGTCCCGCCCTCGCGGCAGCGGCCGGGGCTCGCGGCCTGTCTGTGCAAGGCCGTCCACGCGAACGCGGCACGCAGGGCGGTGACCGAATGAGGATCCTCATCGCCGCCGCCGGATCACGCGGCGACGTCGCGCCCTGCACCGGACTCGGCGCCGCACTGCGGAAGGCCGGACACGAGGTCGCACTCGCCACCACGGACGCCTTCGCACCGCTGGCCCGGGAGGCGGACCTGGAGTTCCGCAGCCTGCCCAGCCGCGCCGAACCCCACGGCGATGTCAGGGACAAGCGGGAACTGCTGCGCGCCGCGTCCGCATGCGTCACCGAGCTCGGGCAGGGCTTCGCCGACCTGCTCGCCCCGGACACGGACCTGCTCCTGCTGTCGGCCACCACGGCCCCGCTCGGCTGGCATCTGGCCGAGGCCACGGGCGTGCGGACCGCGGGCGCCTATGTCGTACCGGCCCATCCGACCGGGGACTTCCCGCCGGTCGTCATGGGCGGCCGCCCACTGGGCCGCCTCGGCAACCGTACGGCGGGACGCTTCGCCCTGCGCATGGCGGACCGCGCCTACCGGCAGGGCGTCGCCGACCTGCGGGCGGCAACTGCTGTCCATTCTGCGGCCGATGGGGTGGGACGGGGAGGGCTCGTAGACCCTCGCCCGATCTCGGTGCGCATTCGTGGGCAACCTTTGTGCCTCCTGTGGCCACTGAACAGTGCACCCTCGACTCGATCTCCCGAACGGACAGGCATGAACACACCGAGGCAGGCCGCGCGGCAGCGCAGGCGCAGGCAGCAGAGGCTGATGGTGGGCGCGGTGGCGCTGGCCGTCGCAGGGGTTCTCGCCGGCCTGGTCATCGCGTTTCTCCCGGACGGTGAGGCCGAGGCGGGGCCGTCGGCCGCGGTCGACTCCGTCGCCAGTGCCCCGGTGACGGCCACCACCGCGAGCGGATCAAGCTCTCCGACCCCGAAGCACACTCCGAAGCCGAAGGGCACCCCGACCCCGAAGGCCGACAAGACCACCGCTGCGCCGCGCCCCTCGGCCACCAAAGCCCCGCCGACGACAGCCCAGGGAGCCGCCTCGGCAGGCCGGATACGGCCCGACACCACCTACGAAGGGGTCGCCACCCACTACGACGCCGGGAACGGCGACGGCGCCTGTCTCCTCGGCCCCAGCGACGACCTCATGATCGCCGCGATGAACACCACGGACTACGAGACGTCCAAGGCGTGCGGCGCGCACGTGCTCGTCCGCGCGGCGAACGGCAGGTCCGTGACGGTCCGCATCACCAACGAATGCCCCCTGCCCTGCGCCCCCGGCCAACTCGACCTCAGCAAAGAGGCCTTCGCCAAGCTCGCCGACCTCGACGCCGGCCGGATCCCGGTCACCTGGAGCCTGTTGAGCCCGAGCACGTCCGACACGATCTCCATCCGGTACAAAACCGGATCCAGCCCCTATTGGTGCGGCATCCAGGCGATCGGCCACCGCAATCCGGTGGCGCGACTGGAGGTCGGCACCGCGAGCGGCTGGCGGCAACTGCCCCGTACCGAATACAACTACTTCCTCTCCGAGAACGGCAGCGGGTGCGGCGGCGCGATCAGGATCACCGACATCTACGGCGAACGCCTGACGATCAACGGCATCACGGTGCGCCCCGACGTCGCCCAGCCGACCCGCGTCCAGTTCGCCCAGCACTGAACCGGGCGGCCTGCCTCCTACCCCGCCAGCCGCTCCACCGCCGCCAGAACCGGCGCCGTGCCGTCCTCCCCGCGGATCCGCTCGCCCAGCGCCTGCGCCCGCTTCCGGTGGGCGGCATGGCGTACGGCCCGGTCGAGGGCCGGGGCCAGAGTGTCCGCCGTCAGACCGCGCAGCGGCACCCGGCGCGGGGCCACGCCGAGCTTGACCAGCCGCTCCGCCCAGAACCCTTCGTCGAACTGGATCGGCACCGGTACGGCCGGAACCCCGGCCCGCAGCCCCGCCGCGGTCGTGCCCGCGCCCGCGTGATGGACCACGGCGGCCATCCGGGGGAACAGCGCGGAGTGCGGCACCTCGTCGACGGTCAGCATGTCGGCGCCCTCGGCCTCAAGCCCGCCCCACCCCCGCTGGATCACCCCGCGCAGCCCGGCCCGCCGCAGCGCCCGCACGATCTGGGCGCTGAGCCCGCGGGGGTCGGGCACGGTCGCGCTGCCCAGACCCACGAAGACCGGAGGATCGCCCGCGTGCAGGAAGTCCTCGATCCCGGCGGGGAGTTGGGGATCGCGGTCGTACGGCCACCAGTACCCGGTCACGTCAAGACCGGGCGACCAGTCCCTCGGACGCGGCACCACCAGCGGGCTGAAGCCGTGGAGTACGGGCAACTCCTCGCGGGCGCCGGAGGCTCGGGACAGCCCGAGCCGGGTCCGCACCGACGGGAGCGTCGACGCGAAGATGCGGTCCATGACCAGATTCACCCCGTGTCCGGCGACGCGGTTTCCGACGGGGCCCAGGGAACCGCCCCCGAGCACGGCCGGCGCGAACTCCCGGGTGGGAGCGACGGGCTGGAGGTAGACGCCGAGAGCGGGCAGTCGTAGCCCCTCGGCGATGGTCCGCCCGAGCGGTGCCAGCGAACCGGAGAGCAGCAGTACGTCACTGACGTGCGCCGCCGCCACCAGATCGTCCGCCATCCTCCCCACCACCGCCCGTGCCAGCGCGGACACCCGCATCAGCTTCCCGACGCCGGTCGCACTGCGGTGCAGCCCGCGCCCGCGGGAGGACTCCAGCTCCGCCCGCGGATCGACGGGCAGGGGATGGAACCGAAGCTCCGAGCCCGCCACCAGCCGCTCGAAACAGCCATGGGTGACCAGGGTGACCTGATGTCCTGCCCGGGCCAGTGCATGCCCGAGACCGGTGTAGGGGGCCACATCGCCCCGGGAGCCCGCCGTCATGATCGCTACGCGCACGAGGGTCAGTATGGCCCCGCCGACCGCCTCCTCAGCGCAGCGCGACGACGATTCCCGCCACTGCCATGAGCCCGGCGCACGCCAGCAGACCGCACCCGAGCAGCCGGCGCCGCAAGGCGCGGTACCGCTCCTCGTACTCCGTCCGCAACTCCTCGGCCCGCTCCGCCGTACGCTGCCACGACAGCCGCGCGAGAGCCACGTACTCCGCCTCGAACCGCCGCTCCACCTCCTCGCGCTGAGCCTCCGTCAGCCAGGGGACGAGCCGGGCGCAGAAGCGCTCGGCGGCCGTGCGGCCCTCCTCGTGGGTGGCGGCAACGAGCAGATAGCCCTCGATCCGGCCGACGAGCTCACGGCCTTCCATGGCCGTCACCGCGCGCTCAGCTCCCTTGCGGGGACGGCGGGCTCGGGGTGGTGCAGGTCGAAGGCCGGGGACTCGCTGCGGATGCGGGGGAGTGCGGCGAAGTTGTGCCGCGGCGGCGGGCAGGACGTCGCCCATTCCAGTGAACGGCCGTAGCCCCACGGGTCGTCGACCTCGACCCTCTTGCCGTACTTGGCGGTCTTCCACACGTTGTAGAAGAACGGCAGGAACGACAGGCCGAGGACGAAGGTGAAGACGGTCGACACGGTGTTGAGCGTGGTCAGTCCCTCCGCCGCGAGATAGTCGGGGATCCGGCGCTGCATCCCGTTCGTGCCCAGCCAGTGCTGGACCAGGAAGGTGCCGTGGAAGCCGGTGAACAGCGTCCAGAAGGTGATCTTGCCGAGTCGCTCGTCGAGCATCTTCCCGGTGAACTTCGGCCACCAGAAGTGGAAGCCGGAGAACATCGCGAAGACGACGGTGCCGAACACCACGTAGTGGAAGTGCGCCA
>NZ_JAVRBF010000249.1:0-620 GCF_032436805.1 Streptomyces sp. P17
TTTCAGCCATGGTTCCAAAGTTTTGCATGATGTGCATGATGTCATCAGGTGTGTCATCATGCCCAAAGCCTGCGTAGAACTTAGAGATCATTGGGGTCAATTCCATGACGAAGGCAGTATGCCTTCATTTCGTTGATATGACGTGAGAGGTTCTGAGCGAATTCGTGAGCCTCTTTACGCTGTTTACGAGCTTCGACTAGCCTCCTGCGATAGACAGCCATATCGTTAGCAACTTGGCTCTTGAAGCGAGCAAAGTCTTCTGGCGATAGGCTCTTGGATGCGATGAACTCACACATGCCTTACTGGCTCCATTGTGACGCAACTAATGTTGCTGGCTGGTACTGTGACGGTGAAGACATGCGTGGATTTCTTCAGGTAGTTGATGCGAATTTTATCGCCTTCATCACGCAGGTCATAAGTGTCGATAGCATCCTGCTTTGATACAGGAAGCCAGACAGGGTACTTGAAATAGAATGTCACTATCTTGGTTTCACCATTGAAGCGGACATTTGTTTGCTCATTCAGAATGACTTTTTCCATAGTATTCTTCCACTTCGAGCAATTGTGCATCAACTTCGTAGGTATGGTTCAGACCACCTACAAGATTGACAGCAGCGACA
>NZ_JAVRBF010000127.1:0-7235 GCF_032436805.1 Streptomyces sp. P17
GCCGCGGCGTGGATCAGGACGCGTTCACCGGACTTGAGACCGGCCAGATCCCGCAACCCGTAATACGCCGTCAGGAACACCGCCGGGACGGAGGCCGCCTGCTCGAACTCCCACTCGTCCGGCATGCGTACGACCATCCGCTCGTCGGCGATGGTCAGCGGGGCGAACGCCGACGGGAACCCGCCGAACACCCGGTCCCCGACGGAGAATCGCGTCACCCCGGGCCCGGTCTCCACGACGACACCGGCGCCCTCGGCCCCGAGACCGTCCTCGAACCTGGCCAGCCCCAGGGCCCCTGCCACGTCGTAGAAGTTGAGGCCCGCGGCCCGCACCTGCACCCGGACCTCGCCCGCCTCCAACGGCCGCGACGCACGCGGGTTCTCCGCCTTCCCGACATCGTCCAGCGTGCCGCCTCCCAGCGCGTCGATCCGCCAGTCGGTGCCGGCGCCGAACCCGCCGACCCCCGCGATCTGCCGGCCGTCGACCGAGCGCACCAGGCGGGCTGCCAGCAGGCCGCCCTTGCGGTGGGCGAGTTGGGGCTCCGAACCCGTCACGGCGAGGCCGAGGACGGTGTTCCAGTTCAGGTCGGTGGTGTCGGTGTCGAGGAGGGTGAAGCGGTCGGGGTGTTCGGTCTGGGCGGTGCGGATGAGGCCCCAGGCGGTGGAGGCGGGGAGGTCGGTGACGCCGGGGTGGTCGCTGGTGGCGACGGCGCCGCGGGTGACCACGACGAGCGGGACGTCCTCCAGCCGGTCGTCACCGAGCCAGGCCTGCACCGTGAGCAGGAGGTGTTCGGCGAGTTCGTGCGTGGCGGCCGGGATGTCGGTGGTGTCCGGGGCGGACGCGACCGTCAGCACCGCGCACTGGGGCAGTGGACCGCCCGCGTCCAGGGCGGCGAGGAGGGCGGCGGTGTCGGCGTGGATGGTGGCGCCGGGGATGGAGAAGGGCGTGTCGCCCAGGACCGCGACCGAGGTGACGGGGGTGGCCGCCTCGGACGGCGTCACCGGGAACCACTCCAGCGCGAACAGGCCGTCCAGGTCCGGCGCACCCCCGGACAACCGGGACGGGTCCACCTTGCGCAGCCGCATCGCCTCGACCAGCGCGACGGGAGCACCCGCCGGGTCGGCGGCCGCGACGCGCACCGTGTCCTCGCCGGTGCTGCGCAGCAGGACGCGGATCGTGGCGGCGCCGGTGGCGAGCAGGGACGCCTGGTTCCAGGTGAAGGGCAGCCACACGCCTTCGGCTGCGAAGCCCTCGTGGAAGCGCTGTGCGTGCAGGGCGGCGTCCAGCAGGGCGGGGTGCAGGCCGAAGCGGGCGGCGTCCTCCTCGGCCTGTTCGGGCAGGGCGACCTCGGCGAACAGCACCGACGGGTCGGCGGAGCGCCAGACCGACCGCAGGCCCTGGAAGACAGGGCCGTAGTGGTAGCCGCGCTCGGCGAGGTCGGCGTAGAGCGAGTCGACTGGGACGGGGGTGGCTCCGCGGGGCGGCCAAGCCCCGGAGAGCTGTGCGAGGTCGGCGTCGTCGGCGCCGAGGGGATCGGGGGCGAGCGTGGCCTGGGCGTGCCGGGTCCACACCCCTCCCCCGCCGTGCGGACGGGACAGCACGGCGGCGGTGCGTCGTCCGTCCTCGCCGGCCGGGTCCACGACGACTTGGATGTCAGCGTCGGTGCCGTCGGGCAGGATCAGCGGCTGCTGGATGAGGAGTTCCTCCACCAGCGGGCAGCCGGCCTGGTCGCCCGCGCGGATCGCGAGGTCGACGTACGCCGTGCCGGGCACGATCACGGTCCCGGCGACCGCGTGGTCGGCGAGCCAGGGATGGGTGGCGGTGGAGATACGGCCCGACAGCACGACCGCGCCCTCACCGGCGACCTCCACGCTCGCGGCGAGCAGGCCGTGCTCCAGCGCGGTCAGACCCACCCGTCCGAGGTCGCCGCTGCCGGCCGGTGAGGTGCGCTCCAGCCAGTAACGCCGCCGGTCGAAGGCGTAGGTGGGCAGCTCCACGGGGTCGGCGGCGGGGACGATCGTGTCCCAGTCGAGTTCGACGCCCGCGGCCCAGAGTTGCGCGGCGCTGGTCTGCAGGCGCCGCAGTCCGCCCTCGTCGCGACGCAGGGTGCCGGTGACCGTCACCCCGGCCGCGCCGTGCTCCTCGGCGCTCTCGGCGATGGCCGTCGTCAGCACAGGGTGGGCGCTGGCCTCGACGAACACGGTGATTCCGTCGTCGAGCAGCGCGCGCGTGGCCTCCTCGAAGCGCACCGGCTCACGCAGGTTGTGGTACCAGTACGCGGCGTCCATGGCAGCCCCGTCGGCGAGTTGCCCGGTGACCGTGGAGTACATGGGGATCCGGCCCACCGACGGCGTCAGCCCCGCGAGGCCGTCGAGGATCTGCCGCTGCACCGCCTCCACGTGCGGGGAGTGCGAGGCGTAGTCCACGGGGATGCGCCGCACCCGCGGCCCGTGCTCCTGCGCGGACGCCATGAACTCCAGCGCGGCCTCCAGGTCGCCGGCGACGATCGTGGACGACGGCCCGTTGACCGCCGCCACCCACAGCCGATCCATCCACGGGTCCAGAGCCTTGGCGGTCTCCGTGGCCGGGGCCGCGACCGACAGCATGGTGCCGTCGCCGGCGATGGCGGTGATCGCCGCGGACCGGGTGACCACGATCCGTACGGCGTCCTCCAGGGAGAGAACGCCGGCCACGCAGGCGGCCGCGATCTCGCCCTGCGAGTGGCCCACGACCGCGTCCGGGGACACCCCCAGCGACTCCCACAGCCGGGCCAGGCCCACCATCACGGTGAACATCACCGGCTGGATCACATCCACCCGGTCCACGTCCTGGGCCTCGGGCGCGGCGGTGAGCACGTCCAGGAGCGACCAGCCCGCCAGCTCCTCCACGAGCGCCGAGACCTCGCCGACGAGGTCCGCGAACACCGGGGAGAGCGTGAGGAGTTCGCGGCCCATGCCGAGCCACTGCCAGCCCTGGCCCGGGAACACCAGCGCCACCCTGTTCGGCGTCACCTGTCCCGACACCACACCGGCGGCGGCCGGCCCCGAGGCCACGACGTCGTCGAGCGCGGCGAGCAGGGCCTCGCGGTCGTCACCGACGACCGCCACCCGGTGGCGCAGCCCGGCCCGGCCCAGCAGGGCCTGCCCGACCGCGGCCGGGTCCGCGTCGGTCTCCCGTACGAAGGACGCCAACGCACCCGCCTGTGTGGCGAGTCCACCCACGCTGCCCGCGCCGAGCAGCCAGGCCACCGGTGCGCCGGCCGGCACGGGCGAGGCCTGACCGGCGGTGTCGGGTTTCGGCTGCTCCTCGGGCGCCTCCTCGACGATGAGGTGGGCGTTGGTCCCGCTCGCGCCGAAGGAGGAGACCGCGGCCCGCCGCGCCCTCGCCCCACGCGGCCAGGCGACCGGTTCGGTCAGCAGCTCCAGCGCGCCCGCCGACCAGTCCACGAAGGGGGACGGCTCGGTGACGTTGAGCGTGCGCGGCAGTTCCTCGTGCTGGAGGGCCATCAGCATCTTGATGACGCCGCCGACACCGGCGGCGGCGACGGAGTGCCCGATGTTGGACTTGAAGGAGCCCAGCCGCACGGGCCGGTCCGCGGGCCGGTCCTGCCCGTACGTCGCGATCAGCGCCTGCGCCTCGATCGGGTCGCCCAGCTTGGTGCCGGTGCCGTGGGCCTCCACCGCGTCGACGTCCGCCGTTCCCAGGCCTGCGTTGGCCAGTGCCGCGCGGATGACGCGCTGCTGCGACGGTCCGTTGGGCGCCGTAAGGCCACTGCTCGCGCCGTCCTGGTTGATGGCCGAGCCGCGTACGACGCCCAGGATCCGGCGTCCGTTGCGCCGCGCGTCGGACAGACGCTCCAATGCCAGCATGCCGACGCCCTCAGCCCAGGCGGTGCCGTCGGCGTCGACGGAGAAGGGCTTGCACCGCCCGTCGGGGGACAGCGCCCGCTGCCGCGAGAACTCGATGAACCCGCCGGCCCCGGCGAGCACGGTGACACCACCGGCCAGCGCCAGAGTGCACTCGCCCTGCCGCAGCGCCTGCACCGCCAGATGCAGCGCCACCAGCGAGGACGAGCAGGCCGTGTCCACTGACACGGCGGGGCCCTCGAAGCCGAACGTGTACGACACCCGGCCCGACAGCACACTGGAGGTGTTGCCGGTGAAGGCGTACCCCTCGACGCTCTCCGGCAGGCCCTCCATGTCGCAGATGTAGGAGGAGGTGCCCGCACCGACGTATACGCCGGTCAGGCTGCCCTTAAGGGCCTGCGGGTCCAGTCCGGCCCGTTCCATCGCCTCCCAGGACGTCTCCAGCAGGAGCCGCTGCTGCGGGTCCATCGCCAGCGCCTCACGCGGGGAGATCCCGAAGAACTCCGCGTCGAAACCCGCCACATCGTCCAGGAAACCGCCGCGCCGGACGTACGACGTCCCGAAGTGCTCCGGGTCCGGGTCGTACAGGTCCTCCACCCAGCCGCGGTCGGACGGGAAGTCGCCGGTGGCGTCGACACCGGCCGCGACCAGGTCCCACAGGTCCTCGGGCGAGCGCACCCCGCCCGGGAAGCGGCAGGCGATACCCACCACGGCGATCGGCTCGGTGACGTCGACGGCGGTCACCGGACCGGCCGGCTGGAGGCCACTCGCGGTGCCGAGTACCTCCTCCACGACGTACTGGGCCAGCGCGGCCGGGGTCGGGTAGTCGAAGACCAGGGTGGCGGGCAGTTGGAGACCGGTGGCGGCGGACAGCCGGTTGCGCAGCTCCACCGCCGTGAGCGAATCCACACCCGCGTCGAGGAAGCCCCTGGTCTCGTCCACCCGGGCCGGGCCGTCGTACCCGAGGATCGTGGCGACGTGGCCACGGACCAGGTCCAGCACCGCCCGGTAGCGCTCGGCCTTGGACAGCCCCAGCAGACGGCGGGCCAGCGACAGGCCGGAGTCCCCGCCCGAGGCGGCGGCACGCCGCAGCGGTGTCCGCACCAGGCCGGACCAGAGCGGCGACAGCACCCCGGCCATGGCCCGCTCACGCAGCACCTGTACGTCGACCCGCGTGGCGATCGTCAGCGCCGTGTTCGCCAGCAGGCTCGTGTCGAACAGCGTGAGGCACTCCTCGACCGGCAGCGCCACGGCCCCCTCGCGGCTCAGCCGCGCGGCGTCCGCGCTCTCCTCCGTCCGCAACGCGCCCCAGGCCACCGAGAGTCCGGGCAGCCCCAGGTCCCGGCGCCGCTGTGCGAGCGCGTCCAGGAAGCTGCCGGCAGCGGCCAGACCCGCGTACCCGGCGCCGCCCAGCACACTGGCCGCCGAGGAGAAGACCACGAAGGCCGACAGGTCCAGGTCCCGGGTGAGTTCGTCCAGAACCACGGCGCCCCTGAGGCGCGCGTCCAGCAGCGCGCCGAGCCGGTCCGCGGTGAGCGTCTCCAGCAGCCCGCCCGCGACCTCGCCCACCGTGTGCACGACACCGGTGAGCGGCCGCTCCGCCGGGATGCCGGCGAACACCTCGGCCAGCGCGACCCGGTCGGCCGGATCGCAGTCGGCGATCGTCACCTGGGCCCCGAGAGCAGCAAGTTCGTCGCTCAGCTCCCGCGCCTCACCGTCGCTTCCCGTGAGCACGAGGTGGCGAACACCGTGCCGCACGACAAGGTGACGAGCCACTTCCCGGCCGAGGCCCTCGACACCGCCCGTGACGAGAACGGTGCCCGACGGGTCGAGTACGACGCCGTCCTGCTGCGGGGCGGCTCGCTCGAGGCGGGGTGCGAGGAACTCGCCGTCGCGGTGGGCGAGTTGGGGTTCGGTGGTGTGGGTGAGGACGGTGTTCCAGTTCAGGTCGGTGGTGTCGGTGTCGAGGAGGGTGAAGCGGTCGGGGTGTTCGGTCTGGGCGGTGCGGATGAGGCCCCAGGCGGTGGAGGCGGGGAGGTCGGTGACGCCGGGGTGGTCGCTGGTGGCGACGGCGCCGCGGGTGACCACGACGAGCGGGACGTCCTCCAGCCGGTCGTCACCGAGCCAGGCCTGCACCGTGAGCAGGAGGTGTTCGGCGAGTTCGTGCGTGGCGGCCGGGATGTCGGTGGTGTCCGGGGCGGACGCGACCGTCAGCACCGCGCACTGGGGCAGTGGACCGCCCGCGTCCAGGGCGGCGAGGAGGGCGGCGGTGTCGGCGTGGATGGTGGCGCCGGGGATGGAGAAGGGCGTGTCGCCCAGGACCGCGACCGAGGTGACGGGGGTGGCCGCCTCGGACGGCGTCACCGGGAACCACTCCAGCGCGTAGAGGCCATTGGTGTTGAGGGAACTCGCCGCGAACTGCGTGGTGTCGGCCTGCCGCACGCTGAGGGCGCCGATCTCCAGCACTGGGTTGCCCGCGGGGTCGGTTGCGGTGAGGTGGATGGTGTTGTCGGGGTTGGTGTGGAGGTGGATGTGGAGGGTGGTGGCTGCGGTGGCGTGGAGGGTGAGGGTGGTCCAGGCGAAGGGGAGCCAGGTGCCGTCCTGGGGGAAGCCGGGGTGGAACTGGAGGGCGTGCAGGGCGGCGTCGAGGAGGGCGGGGTGGATGGTGTGGCGGGTGGCGTCCTCGTGGGTGTGTTCGGGCAGGGTGACCTCGGCGAACAGCACTGAGGGGTCTTGGTCGCGCCAGACCGCGTGCAGGTTCTGGAAGGCGGGGCCGTAGTGGTAGCCGCGTGCGGCGAGGTCGGCGTAGAGGGAGTCGACCGCAACGGGCGTGGTCCCGGCCGGCGGCCAGGCTCCGGGGAACTGGTCTGGTCGGGGGGTGGGGGTGTGGGGGGTGAGGGTGGCCTGGGCGTGGCGGGTCCACACGCCTTGTCCGCTGGTGCGGGCGTGGATGGTGAGGGTGCGTCGTCCGCTCTCGTCGGCCGTTTCCACCACGGCCTGGAGGTCGATGGCGGTGTCCGGGGGCAGGACGAGGGGCTGCTGGATGAGGAGTTCCTCGATGGTGGGGCAGCCGGTGTGGTCGCCTGCGCGGATGGCGAGGTCGACGAAGGCGGTGCCGGGCACGATCACTGTTCCGGCGACGGTGTGGTCGGCGAGCCAGGGGTGGGTGGCGGTGGAGATACGGCCCGACAGCACGACGGGTCCGTCGCCGGCGACCTCCAGGCCGGCCGTGAGCAGGCCGTGTTCCAGCGCGGTCAGGCCCACCCGGGCGAGGTCGCCGTGACCGGCCGCTGTGGTGCGTTCCAGCCAGTAGCGGTGGCGGTCGAAGGCGTAGGTGGGCAGCTCGGGGGTGTCGGCGGTGGCCGGGAT